>JBDIBE010000173.1:0-6875 GCA_039812785.1 Thermoanaerobaculia bacterium
GCCGGCCGGGGCCCCCTCGGGGGCGCGCGCGCCGGAGAGCGGGAAGAGCGCCGCGTTCGCCGCGGCGACGGCGGTCCCCGCGGGAGCGACCTCGATCTCGAGCGTGGCCTCGGCCTGCGTCGGCGCGAGGCACTGGGCGTCGTTGCAGGGCTGGAAGTCGAGCGTGGCGCGGAGCGTCCGCGGGCCCGGCGCGGCGGCCGCGTCGGCCTTCCCCTCGACGAGGATGACCGTCTCCCCCTCGTAGAGGGCGAGCGGCTTCTCGGAGAACGGGAGCTTCTTCTCGTGGGCGGCGGGGTAGGCCGGCGCCGAGAAGGTCAGGCCGTCGGCCGGGGCGATCGCCGCCTCGGTCGGGATGAGCCAGTCCTCGAGAGGCTTGTTCGCGTTGACGTGCCAGCCGGGCTGGACCGTCGCGACGACGGCGAGCCGGAACGCCTGGCCGGCGACGATCTTCTCCGCGTCCGCGGCGAGGCGCACGGAGACGACGGAGGGGGAGCCGGCGGAGAGGAGCCCCTGCGCCGCGGCCGGAAGGGCGGCGAGGAGGAGGAGCGCGGCGGCGAGGCGCCCGAGGATCCGGTTCGTCACGGCGTCTCCCTTCAGTTCTTCGCCGGGTGGAGGGCCTGGAGGAGCGCCTCCGCCTGCGGGCGGAGAGGCGAGACGGGGTACTTCTCGAGGAAGGCCTTGAGCTTCTCCTCGGCCTTGCGGCGCTCGCCCCGGCCGATCTCGACGTCGACGAGCCGGAGCTCGGCCCTCTGGCGGAGGACGGGGTCCTTCGTGACGGCGAGCAGGGCGTTCAGGTCGCGCTGGGCGGCGTCGAGCCGTTCGGAGCCGAGCTCGATCGAGGCGAGGTAGGCGAGCGACTTCTCCCGAATCTCGGCGGGCGCCTTCGCGGCGTCGGCGACCCGGCGGAAGCGCTTCTCGGCCATCGCGTCGCCGAAGCGGTGGTAGGCGTCCTCTGCGACCGCGAAGACGGCGGCGAGGTCGTTCGGCGCCTGCTTCTCCGCCTCGACCTTCCTCTGGAAGGCGGCCCACTCCTTCTCCGTCGCGACGAAGCGCTCCACCCACACGGACTGGTTCGAGGCCCCCTCCTGCTTGCCGCAGAGGAGCCCGTCCGTGGTGACGATGAGCCACGCGGGGAAGGCGCGGACGGCGTAGCGGCGGGCGATCGTGTTCCCCTCCTCCATCCCGACGACGAGGCGGACCGGGACCTTGTCGCGGCAGAAGGCCATGAAGGAGGCCGTCGGGTAGACGACCTTCTCCATCCGCTCGCAGTCGGGGCAGGCGGCCTCGCGGAGCTCGACGAGGACCCGGCCGCCGTGAAGCTTCTTCGCCCTGTCGACGGCCTCGCCGTAGCTGGCGGCCCAGACGGGGGGCTCGTCCTGGAGGCGCGTCTCGCGAGGTGCCTTTTCGGCCTCCTGCGCGGGGAGGAGGGGAGCGAAGGAAAGGAGGGCGAGGAAGGTGAGGGAGCGCAGCGGTAGCTTCATCTCTTTTCTTTCGGGGCCGATGCGGGGACGGTCGCGCCCTGCCGCGTTGACTATTCTATCGGGCGCCGGTATAACGCCGTCCGTCGCAGCGCGGGTCGGTCCGCAAGGAACGTGCCGCCGCGACGTAGGTGCCCAGGTAGCTCAGCTGGTAGAGCACGCGCCTGAAAAGTGCGGTGTCGACGGTTCAACTCCGCCCCTGGGCACCACCTCTTTCCCCTTCCCGCGGTCGCCTGCGGTCGCGGTGCGTCCGGGCGCGGCCCCGGGCTCCTCTAGAATCTCCGCCCGGGAGGCCGAGTTGGCGATCCTCAAGGTGATGAAGCTCGGCGCGGAGGTCCTGCGCCGCCCCGCGTCGGAGATCGAGCCGAAGGACCTGAAGCGGGGCCGCTTCAGGGGGCTGTTCGAGGACCTGCGCGAGACGATGGTCGAGTACTCGGGCACGGGCCTCGCGGCCCCGCAGGTGGCGGCGCCTGTCCGGGCGCTCCTCTACATGGTCGAGGGGAGCGGGAAGCGCGAGAGCGCCGTCGAGGTGCCGCCGACGATCCTCGTCAACCCCTCGTTCGAGGTGCTCGACCCGAAGGAGGTCGAGGACTGGGAGGGGTGCCTCTCCGTGCCGTTCCTCGCGGCCCGCGTGCCGCGCCCGCGAAAGGTGCGGGTGAAGGCGCTCTCCGAGACGGGAAAGGCCCTCGACTTCGTCGCCGAGGACTTCCACGCCCGCGTCCTCCAGCACGAGGCCGACCATCTCGACGGGGTGGTCTACCTCGACCGGGTGAAGGACCGCGCCTCCATCCGGTACACCGTCGACTTCTGAGCCCGTGGACGACGCCCCCCTCTCCGAGAAGCACCGCCTCGCCCTCCTCAGGTACAAGCCCGTCTGCATCTGCAACGGGATCAAGCACCCGCGCGTGGCCGAGGCCATCGCGAAGGGCGCCCGGAGCGTAGAGGAGGTGGCGAGGGCGACCGGGTGCACGACTGGCTCCTGCCACGGGGAGCGCTGCGTGCCGGTCATCCTCGACATGCTCGACGGAAAGCGCTGAGGGGCCTTTACAATCGACCTCGTGAACGGTTTCACAAGCTCGGGGGGCCATTGATGAGCGACAAGAACCTCAACCTTCCGGCGCGGATCGAGCCGCCGATCGCGCCCGGAGTGCCGTCGACCGCGGGGGCCGACTTCCTGACGACGAAGCTCGACTGGTTCGTCCAGTGGGCCCACAAGAACTCCCTCTGGCCGTTCCCCTTCGGGACGGCCTGCTGCGCCATCGAGTTCATGTCGGTCGCCTCGTCGCACTACGACATCTCCCGCTTCGGGGCCGAGGTCGTGCGCTTCTCGCCGCGGCAGGCCGACCTGATGATCGTGGCCGGCACCATCACCGACAAGCAGGCCCCGATCCTCCGGAAGATCTACGACCAGATGCCCGAGCCGAAGTGGGTCGTCTCGATGGGCGTCTGCGCCTGCACGGGGGGCTTCTACCGCGCCTACCACGTCGTCCAGGGGATCGACGAGATCGTCCCGGTCGACGTCTACGTCGCCGGCTGCCCGCCGACGCCGGAGAACCTGCTGCACGGGATCCTCGAGCTGCAGAAGCGGATCCAGTCGGGCGACCTCGCCCGGCACCGCGAGGCGAAGACCTACGTCCCGATCCGCGTCGGGACCGACCCGCAGGTGGAGTCGATCCCCGCCTACTCGAAGGCGGTCATGGCGCCGCACCGCGGCGCCTCGCACCAGTTCCCCCAGATGGCCGAGACGGCCGAGGCCGAGTCGGCAGCCGCGAAGGGAGAGAAGCGGTGAGCGCGACCCTGTCCCCGTCGTCCGTGTCGTTCGCGCCGGTCCTCGAGCGGCGCTTCCCCGACGGCTCCGTCCGCGTCGAGGCGCGGCCGGAGCACGACGTCCCGACGCTCGTCGCCGACGCCGCCTCGTTCCACGACGCGGCGCTCTTCCTGCGCGACGACCCGGCGGCCGCGTACGACCTCCTCCTCGACCTCGTCTCCGTCGACCGCCTGAAGCTCGACGGGGGGCCGGAGCACCGGGGCGAGGGGCGCTTCCTCCTGAACGCCCTCCTCTACTCGACGAAGCGGAACGAGCACCTCCGCCTGCGCGTCGCGCTCCCGTCCGCCGACCCGAAGCTCCCGACGCTGACCGACGTCTGGCCGGCCTCGAACTGGTTCGAGCGCGAGGCGTGGGACCTGATGGGGCTCCGCTTCGAGGGGCACCCGAACCTCGCGCGGCTCCTGACGCACAACGGCTTCGTCGGCCACGCCCTCAGGAAGGACTACGAGGCGGGGCAGAGGTGGCTCTGCACCGAGGAGGACGTCCTCCAGACGGCGCTCGCCGCGAAGACGGACGTCCCGGAGGACGTCTTCGAGACGATGACGCTCAACTTCGGGCCCTCGCACCCGGCGACGCACGGGACGCTCCGCGTCGTCCTCCGCGTCGACGGGGAGAAGATCGTGGCGGCCGAGGGGGAGTGCGGCTACCTCCACCGCTGCTTCGAGAAGATGTCGGAGACGCACACCTACACGCAGGTGATCCCCTACACGGACCGCCTGAACTACTGCTCTCCGATGATCAACGGGAACGGCTACGCCCGGGCCGTGGAGCAGATGCTCGGCCTCGAGATCCCGGCCCGCGCGAAGGCGGTCCGGACGATCCTCGGCGAGTTCTCGCGAATCATGGACCACATGGTCTGCATCGCGGCGAACCTCGTCGACCTCGGCGGCCTGACGGCCTTCTGGTACGCCTACCAGGCCCGCGAGGAGATCTACTCGCTCCTCGAGGCGTGCTGCGGTGCGCGCCTGACGTCGAGCTACGCGCGGATCGGCGGCCTCTCGATGGACGTCCCGCCGAACTTCGTCGAGTGGTGCGGGCAGCTCGAGAAGAGCATCTCGACCCACATCCAGGAGGTCGACACCCTCCTGACGAAGAACCGGATCTTCCACCGGCGGATGCGGGGGACGGGCGTCGTCACGAAGGAGCAGGCGATCGCGTGGGGCTTCACGGGGCCGTGCCTGCGCGCCTCGGGCGGCACCTACGACGTGAGGAAGGACAAGCCGTACGACTGGTACGGGGAGGTCGACTTCGACGTCCCGGTGACGACGGAGGGCGACAACTTCTCGCGCTACCTCGTCCGGATGGAGGAGATGCGCCAGTCGCTCCGGATCATCCGGCAGGCGGTCGCGAAGCTCCCCGGCGGGCCGGTCGTGTCGGACGACTACCGCGTCGTCCTCCCGCCGAAGGAGATGGTCTACAACGAGATGGAAGGGTTGATCTTCCACTTCAAGAACGTCTTCGAGGGGATCCAGGTGCCGGCGGGCGAGATCTACTCGTACACGGAAGGCGCGAACGGCGAGCTCGGCTACTCGATCGTCTCCGACGGGAGCGGCCGCCCCTACCGCGTGAAGGTCCGCCCCCCGTGCTTCCCGCTCTTCGCGGCCTTCGAGAAGGTCGTCATCGGCGGGATGGTCTCCGACGTCGTCGCGACGCTCGGGACCTTCAACATCATCGCCGGCGAGCTGGACCGGTAGGGAAGGGAGACGGCATGCCCGGAAAGGTCGTCACGATCAAGGCTCCGGAGAGCACCCTCGCCGAGCGGCTCTACCTGCCGATCCTCGCGGGAATGGCCCTGACGTTCCGCAAGTTCGTCACGAACGTCCTCTCGCGGAAGGTGCGCCCCACCATCGAGTACCCCGAGGAGCGCCGCGACTACTCCGACCGCTACCGCGGGCGGCACATCCTGAAGACGCGCGAGGACGGCACGCTCCGGTGCGTCGCCTGCTACATGTGCGCGACGGCGTGCCCGGCCGACTGCATCCACATCGAGGCGGGAGAGCACCCGAACCTCGCCTACGAGAAGTACCCGACCGTCTTCGAGATCGACCTCCTCCGATGCGTCATGTGCGGCTTCTGCGTCGACGCCTGCCCGAAGGACGCGATCTGGATGACGAAGGACTACGAGATGGCCTACTTCACGCGGGCCGAGGCGATCCGCGGGATCCCCGAGCTGACCGAGAAGCCGTCCGACACCGGGGCCGGCGGGCCCGGGTACGGCTACCGCCCCTACTACGGCGAGAGCCCGAAGAGGAAGGCGGGGGAGTTCGAGCCGTCAGGGCTCGCGCTCCTGCCCCTGACGCTCGCGCGGAACGCGGCGATCAACCGGATGCCGCCCCCGCCGCCGAAGCCGCCGGCCCCCGCGCCGACGCCGGCCAGGCCGGCCGCGTAGCCTCCCTCCCCGTCCCCGCGAAGACGCGAGCGCCCCGGCGGCCCCGGGGCGTTTCCCTTTCCGTGGGGCGCTACCAGATGAGGCGCGCGCCGAACCGGAGCTGGTAGGGGCGGCCCGCCGCGTCGAGCGGCTTCCAGTCGCCGCCGCTGCGGGCCTTCGAATCGTTCGGGTCGACGTTCGGCTCGGGGGCGAGCGCCTTCAGGAGGACCTCGTTGACCTCGACCGCGAGGCGGACCCGCGGCTCGCCGGAGGGCGCCGGGCCGCCGAGGGAGAAGACGGAGTCGGGATCGCCGGGGAGCCGGAAGAGGTTCTCGAGCCGCGGGGTCTCGACGCCCTCGAACGGCTTCGGCGCCGGCGCGAGGGCCGGCGGCGCGGCGAAGAGCCGGAACGGGCTCGCCGGCGCGATCGGCGGGCGCACGTCGGCCGAGGGCTCCGGGCCCGGCGCCGCGAAGGCGGCGCGGGACAGGAGGAGGGAGAGGACGACGCCGTGGGCCGCGTGCCGCCCGATCACGAGGCGGATTCTGCGCCCGTCTGCCGGATTTCGCACCCGGTCCCCGTCCGTTCGGGGCCTCAGTGGAGGAACGACCCGCCGTTCAGGCCGAGGGCCGTCCCGTTCGCGTAGGAGGCGAGGGGCGAGAGGTAGAAGAGGACCGCGCGGGCGCAGTCCTCGGGCGTCGCGATCCTCCCGAGGGGGATCTCCCCGACGATCTCGGCCTCGCGGGCCTCGACGTCGGGGCGCGCCATCTCCGTGTCGACCCAGCCGGGGCAGACCGAGTTCGCGGTGATGCCGTGCCGCCCCTCGTTCCGGGCGAGGCAGCGGGCGAGGCTGACCATGCCCGCCTTCGAGACGGCGTAGCCCGCCGCGTCCGTCTCGGCGCGGAAGGCGGCGCGCGAGGCGACCATGACGATCCGCCCGAACCCGGCGGTTCGCATCGCGGGGAGGGAGAGGAGCGTCAGGTGCGCGGCCGACTCGAGGTTCACGGCCTGCGTGTTCCGCCAGCGGGCGAGGAAGGCCGCGTCGTCCGTCTCCTCGAACGGGTTCCGCTCGTAGATCCCGGCGTTGTGGACGAGGAGGAGGGGGGCGCCGAGCGTCGCGACGACGTCGCGGTGGAGGAGGCGGCGGGCGTCGCCGTCGGCGAGGTCGGCGGCGAAGAGCGCCGGCTCGGGGCCGCCCGCGGCG
>JBDIBE010000174.1:0-6848 GCA_039812785.1 Thermoanaerobaculia bacterium
GCGCCGGCCCCGGCGGCCCCGAAGGTCGAGCCCGTCGCCGCGCCCCCGACGATCGCGGCCGCCTCTCCCGAGGTCGCCGTCCCCGTGGCGGCCCAGGCCGCCAAGCCGATGCGCAGGCGCCAGTCGGCCGACGACCGCGCCCTCCTCGAGGCGGCCGAGACCCTGGCCGAGCGCCAGGACGCGGAGTCCCGCCCGAAGGACATCTCGAACCCCTACGAATCGCGCGCGATCGGCCAGACCGAGCGTCAGTACACGGGCGAGCCGCTCACGCTGAACCTGAAGGACGCGGACATCAAGGACACGCTCCAGAAGTTCAGCGAGCTGACGAACCTCAACATCGTCCTCGACCCCGACGTCCGCGGCACGGTCACCGTCTCGCTCACGGACATCCCGTGGGACCAGGCGCTCGAGCTGATCCTGAAGATCAACGGCCTCGGCTACGTGCTCGAGGGGAACGTCATGCGGATCGCCTCGACGCGCAAGCTCGCGACCGAGGAGGCCGCCCGCCAGGAGCTCCTCCGGGCCCAGGAGAACAACCGGCCGACGAAGACGGTCATCCAGAAGCTCTCCTACGCGAGCGCCGGCGCCGCGGCGGCCACCGCCAAGAAGGTCATGTCTCCGCGCGGCGACATCTTCATCGACGACCGCTCGAACCTCCTCATCATCAAGGAGCTTCCGGAGTACCTCCCGACCGTCCTCGACCTCATCAAGAGCATCGACACGCCGGTGCCCCAGGTCATGATCGAGGCCCGGATCGTCGAAGCGACGCGGACCTTCCTCCGCCAGGTCGGCATCGACTGGGGATTCAACGCGGTCGCCGACCAGGCGCACGGCAACACGACCGGGCTGATCTTCCCGAACAACGGCTCCGTCCAGGGGACGGTCTCGCTGCCGAACGGCTCCGAGGTCCTCCGGATGAGCATGGGGAACGTCCTCGACACGTTCCGGCTCGACGTCGCGATCCAGGCGGCCGAGAGCCGAGGCCTCGTGAAGGTCGTCTCCTCGCCGAAGATCATGACCCAGACGAACCGGTCCGCCTCGGTGCAGTCTGGCTTCCAGATCCCGGTCCAGACGACCGTCAACAACACGACGACCGTCCTCTACATCGACGCGACCCTCCGCCTGGACGTGACGCCCCAGATCACGGCCGAGGGGACGGTCATCCTCGACATCAAGATCCAGCGCCGCGAGCCTGCGGCCGGGCTGAACATCGCCGAGGGCCGGAACGTCCCGCTCATCACCCGCGACGCACAGACCCGCCTCATGGTGCGCGACGGCGGCACGGCGATCATCGGCGGCATCTTCAAGCTGACCGCCAACGACGGGCAGAGCATGATCCCGGGCCTCTGGAAGATCCCGCTCCTCGGGGCGCTCTTCCGCAACAAGACGACCCAGGAGAACACCGACGAGCTCATGATCTTCATCACCCCGCGCGTGATGAAGACGCTCTGAGGCGACAGGACACGGAGCCGACGATGAAGAACCGAATCCCTCTCCTCGCCGTCCTGGCGGTCGCCCTGCTCGCGCTGCCCGGCTGCTCGTCGAACACGCAGGGGGACGACGCCACGCCCGTCTACTTCTCCGTCTCCTACGACGAGCTGCCGCTCGAGTGGAACGTCGGGAGCTATCTCCCCCTGCAGATCCAGACGACGGTCATCAAGTCGAACCTCAAGAACCCCGGCGGGGGCTCCTCGAGCTACCTCGACGCCCGGCTCGAGGACTACGTCGTCGAGTGGTCGAGGGTCGACGGCGGCACGAAGGTCCCCGCGGCCGAGACCTTCACCGGGAACGTCCTCGTCCCCGCCGGCGGCTCCTCGACGCTCAGCAACTACCCCTACATGAGCCGCTCGGCCCTCATCGCCTCCCCGCTCGACCAGCTTCTCCCGTTCAACGGCGGGATCGACCGGGAGACGGGAAGGAGCGAGATCCGCTGCAAGGCGACGGTCACCTACCGCGGCCGGACGCTCGCGGGCGAGCCTGTCCGCGGCACGGGCTCCTTCGGGATGACGTTCCTCTACAGCGCCACGACGCAGTCCGTCGTCGGGCGGGTGAACTGAGGCCGGCATGCAGAAGGTGCATGGAAACTCCGAGGTGAAAGCGATGCGCCGAACCCTCCAGCCCCTCCTCGCCGCGACCGCGGGCCTCGCGCTCCTCCTGACCGCGTGCTCTGGCGAGTCGCCGACGTCGCCGAAGCCGCCGGACAACGGCGGCGGCACGGGCAGCTGCACGGTGACGATCACCCTCGACGCCACCGCGGTGACTCCTCTCGCCGGCACCGCCGTCATCCTCCGCGCGACCGTGCGGAAGGGCGGGGCCGCGGTCCCGGACGGGACCTCGGTCACGTTCACGACCGACTTCGGCTACTTCCTCGAGACGGGGCTGCCGAGCGTCTCCAAGGTGACGCAGAACGGCTTCGCGGACGTCACCCTCGGGGCGACGGCCGCGGGCCTCTCGAAGGTCAAGGCGGCCTTCGAGTGCGGGTCCGCCGAGAAGTCGATCGAGTACCAGCCCGTCCCGACGAACGGGCCGTTCATCTCCTCGATCACGCCGCTCTCCGGCAGCTGCGCGGGCGGCGACGCGGTCACGATCAACGGCGGCCGCTTCGGCACGGACGCGGCGGGCGTCCGCGTCACCTTCGGGGGCCGGCCGGCCACGATCCAGACCGTCGCCGACACGCGGATCGTCGTCCTCACCCCGGCGCGAACCCTCGCGAACACGCAGGTCCCCGAGGCGGTCGACGTCGTGCTGACCTTCTACTCGGGCGACGTCCCGACGGGCAACGTGATCGCGAAGAACGGCTTCACGTACTACTGCGTCGACCCGAACAAGCGCCTGAGCCTGAGCGCGGTGAACCCCGCGTCCGGCAAGCCCGACGGCGGCGAGTCGGTGACAATCACCGGGAACAACTTCCTCCCGAGCGCCTCGAGCGGCGTCGCCACGACGCGCGTCACCTTCGGCGGCGCCTCGGCGTCCGTCGTGAGCGTCTCGAACACCTCTATCTCGGTCCTCACGCCTCGCCGGATCCTCGCGAACCCGGCGGTGCCCGAGACGGTCGACGTGGCCGTCCTCGTCGACCTCGGGCTCGTCTCGCAGCAGAGCGCGCTCCTGGCCAACGCCTTCACCTATCGCTCCGGCGGCAGCGCCGGCGCCTGCACCGGTACCCCGGGCCTCTTCATCTCGACGGTCCTCCCGGAGGACCCGGCGAACACCGGGACCCCGGACGGCGGCGAGGTCGTCGTCATCTCCGGCGGCGGCTTCACGGCCGGCGGCACGGCGACGACGCCCGACCGAGCGGCGGTCTACTTCGGCGGCAGCCAGGGCGTGACGCTGAGCGTCAGCGACAACGAGATCCGAGTCACGACCCCGCGCCGCGTCCTCGCGAGCCCCGACAAGCCCGAGACGGTCGACGTCCGGGTGGTCATCGACTCGGGTGGCCCCAAGGAGGCGTGCGTCCAGGCGAACTCGGCCTATACGTACTACCCCGGCAGCTACCTCGAGCCCGTCATCACCTCGATGTCCCCCGTCACCGGCCCGAACGACGTCTCGACGCGGGTGACGCTGTTCGGCCGTAACTTCAAGCTTCCGGCCCAGGTCTTCGTCGGCGGCGTCGAAGCCGCGGTCGTGGAGATCCGCGCGAACGAGATCATCTTCCTGACGCCGGCGGCCACCGGGCCGAACAGCGCCCTCGCGAACACGACCGCCCAGGTCGTCGTCCGCGACACCTACACGGGCAAGACCTACACGAGCCCGGTGTCCTTCAAGTACTACGGCTGCCCGAGCGTGAACTCGGTCGTGCCGTCCGCGGTCCCGTGGAACCAGGCGACGACGGTCACGATCGCCGGCCAGAACTTCGAGGAGCCGGTCGAGATCACCTTCACCGCCGGCTCGTACACCTTCCGGCCCAACGTCACCTCCGTGTCGTCCTCCCTGATCACGCTCGTCATGCCGGCGATCGACCCGCTGCTGACGGGCCTCGCGGGCTGCAACGACGTCGTCGGCGACCTGACGCTCCGATTCCCGACCCTCGCGTCCGACGCATGCGGTGAGGTCGTCACGTCCTTCACCTACTCGATCAAGCCCATGACGATCGTCGGCGCGACGCCGAACCAGCTGAACCAGGACGGCACGCCGTTCGGCTCGGCGATCGGCGGCGCGCAGGCGCTCATCACCGTGGTGGGCACGAACTTCGGGGACCCGATGACGGTCACCCTGACGAAGAACGGCGCGCCCGTCTCGGGGACGCCGGTGAACAACGCCGTCGTCGCGAACGCCTCGCAGCTCACGTTCACCGCGCCGGCCGTTCCGGACGCGGCCCTCAACCAGCAGAACTGCATCCCGGCGGGCGGCACGGGGGTCACCGGCTCGAAGTTCGTTCCGACGTCGTTCGGCATCCGCGTCACCAACGCGCGGACGGGCTGCTCTGTCGACCTGCCGAACGTCCTGATCTACAACCCGATCGACACGAGCTGCCGCGCGAACATCGTCGTCACGGGGGCGGCCCCGGCGGCGGCGACGATCTGCACGGCCTATCCGGGCGGCACCTTCACCATCTCGGGCGGAGCCCCCCCGTACACTCTCAATGCGACGAACCTCCCGCCCGGCCTGACGGCGGTCCTCGCCGGCTCCACGATCACGATCTCGGGCACGCCGATCCTCGCGGCTGCAGGCGCGGGCCAGGCCTCGACGCCGTACTCGGCCACGCTCACCGTGACCGACGCCGTCGTCTCGAGCGCGGACGGCACGGTCACGGTCCCGATCACCGTGGCCGACCCGAACGCGCCGTTCTCGATCACGGCGCCCGTCGCGGCCACGTTCTCGAACGCGGGCGGGACGACGGGGAACTTCACGGCTCTGCCGAACCCGACGCCCGGCAACTTCCCGCCCGTCAACTGGACGGTCGCCGGAGGCGTCTCGGGCATCACGGCCTCCGGCTCCGGCCAGACCTTCGCCATCACGGTCGACGCCGCCGTCGCGGACGGGACCTACAACCTCCAGGTGACCGCGGCCGACACGCCGACCTGCGGCGGACCGACGCACACGGCGACGGTGAGCTACACGGTCGTCAAGAACCCGTAGACCGGACCCGACCCTTCTACCGAGCCCGGGCCGCCCGCGAGGGCGGCCCGATCTTTTTCCCCCGCGTGCTTTGCCGTACACTCGACGGACCGGATGGGTCTCTTCAGTCGTACCCTGTCTCGTCTCGACGAGCTGAAACGGGCCCTCACGAAGGAACCCGCCTCACGGCAGTTCCTCGCCCTCGCCGACGAGCACCGCAGGCAGGGGCAGGTCCCGGAGGCGATCTCCGTCCTCGAGAAGGGGCTCGCGCTGGACCCGTCGTCCGTCGCGGGGCACGTCGCCCTGGGGCGGCTCCTTCAGCAGTCCGGCCGCGGCGAGAGCGCGATCGCCTCCTTCCAGACCGCCCTCCGCCTCGACCCCCAGAACCTCGTCGCGCTGCGTCAGGCGGCCGATCTCTTCCTCGCGAAGGGAGACAAGGTCGAGGCGATCAAGAGGCTGAAGCTCTTCCGCGGCCTGAGCCCGGGGGACCGCGAGGTCAACGAGATCATCCGGCAGCTGGATGAGGAGCTCGCGGCGACGGCGGCTCCGGGTCCGCCGTCCCGGGCCTCGACCGGCGCCGCGCCGCACCTTTCCGCCGATGCGGGGGTCTACCCGCCGCCCCGACCGCCCTCGCCCTTCGCCACGGGCGAGATCGCCGTCGCGCCGCCCTCGGCGCCGGAGGCGGGAGACGAGATCGCTCCCGTCGCGCCGTCCTCCCTCGGCGCGGAGGAGGCCACGGCCGAAGCGGAAGCCGGGCCCGGTCCGCTCCTCGCGTCGGTGCGCCAGGAGGCCGTTCCCGGAATCGCCGCGGAAGCGGCCCCGCTCCCTGCGCCGTTCCGGGACGCCGCTTCGCCGCCCGCCGCCGAGCCCGAGGCGGCCCCGGGACTCGCCGCCGAACCCTTCGAGGCTTTGTCCGCGCAGCCGTTGGCGCCGTCCGCGTCCGAGGTGTTCCCGGCGCCGCCGGTCCCCTCCGCGGCCGGCTCGCCGCAGGCGCAACCTTCGCCTTCGGGGCCTCCGGCGGCGACCGAGACCCTCGCGGCCCTCCTCCGTGCCCAGGGGCACCTCGGAGAGGCGGAGGAGGCGTACCGCGAGCTCGCGGCGCGCGAGAGCGACCCCGCGCGCGCGGCGCGCTTCCACGGCCTCGCCGGGGAGATCGCCGGCGCGCGCGTCGCGACCCCGCGCGGGCGGCTCGAGGCCTGGGCAGCTCCCTTCACTCGCGCGCTCGGACCGCGAGAGACCGACCTCGTCGCCGCCGTCGAGGAGGCCGTCCGAAGGATCGGGCCCTCCTCGGCCGTCGTCACCGACCTGGAGGGAGTCCCCGTCGTCAGCGTCGGGCCGCGCGCCGACGCCGAGGCGATGGAGACCCTCGCGGCCGAGCTCACGGCGTTCTGGAAGAACGTCCGGCGCAGCCGCGCCGAGATCGGAGAGGGAGCGCTCGACGGCCTCGTGCTCTCGTGCTCCGCCGGGACGGCGGTGGTCCGATCGATCACGCCGTCGTACGCGCTCCTCGTCAGGGCCGGGACCGGAATCCCGGCCGGACGCCTGCGGTTCGAGGCGGCGCGCGCCGCCGAGCAGCTTCGTCCGGCCCTCGTCTGAGCGGCGGCCGCGCCCCGTTCGGGACAGAATTCGAGAGAGAAGTCGAGAGTCGAGGAATGAACGTCAAGGAAATCCGAGAGCTTGCCGACCTCGTTGCCCGTCGCGGCCTCGCCAGCCTCGAGCTGGAGCAGGAGGGCTTTCGCCTCCGCATCGAGGGCCCGCGCCCTGCGCCGCGCGAAGCCGCGCCGGTCCCGTCG
>JBDIBE010000175.1:0-6822 GCA_039812785.1 Thermoanaerobaculia bacterium
CCCTGACGCCCCGGCCTCGCCGCGCCTCGCCGCTCGACGGGGGAAGCGCCCGGGCCGATACTCCGCCGGATGCGCGCCCTTCTCATCGAGAACGCCCTCGTCGCCGGGATGCGCTCGGCCGACGACCTCCACCCGAACGGCGCGGTCTGGGCCGAGGAGGGCGTCATCCGCGCCCTCGGCGCGGAGGCCCGCCGGGCCGCCGCCGGCGCCGCCGCCCGCGGCGAGAGCTTCGAACGCGTCGACGCGGAGGGCCTCTGGCTCTTCCCCGGCTTCGTCCAGACCCACGTCCACCTCTGCCAGACCCTCCTCCGCAACGGCCCCGACGACCTCCCGCTCCTGCCTTGGCTGAAGACGCACGTCTGGCCGGGCGAGGCGGCGCACGACGAGGAGACGCTCGAGCTCTCCGCCCGCCTCGGCCTCGCCGAGCTCGCCGCGGGCGGGACGACCGCGATCCTCGACATGGGGACGGTCCGCCACACCGACGCCGTGTTCCGCGCGGCCGCCGCCTCGGGCCTCCGCGTCACGAGCGGCAACGCCCTCATGGACGACCCGTCGACGAACCCGCCGCAGCTCTTCGCCGAGACGGACGAGGCGCTCGAGGAGGGGGAGCGGCTCCGCGCCCGCTGGCACGGGGAGGCGAACGGCCGCCTCCGCTTCGCCTGGTGCCCGCGCTTCGCCGTCTCCTGCACCGACCGGATCCTCCGCGAGGCGGCCGAGCGCGCCCGCGCGACGGGGGTCCTCGTCCACACGCACGCCTCCGAGAACCTCGACGAGGTCGCCCTCGTGAGGAGCCGGAGCGGCCGGGCGAACATCGAGCACCTCCGCGACGTCGGGATCGGCGGCCGGGGGACCGTCCTCGCCCACGTGATCCACACGAGCGAGGAGGAGCGCCGCCTCCTCGCCACGGACGGCACGGGCGTCGCCCACTGCCCGTCCTCGAACCTCAAGCTCGCCTCGGGGATCTGCCCCGTCCCCGACTACCTCGCGCGCGGAATCCGCGTGACGCTCGGGGCCGACGGCGCCCCGTGCAACGACCGCCTCGACGCCTTCTCGGAGATGCGCCACGCCGCGCTCCTCCAGAAGGTGGCCGCCGGGCCCACCGCGCTCACCGCGTGGCAGGTCGCGCGGATGGCGACGGCCTCGGGGGCCGAGGCGCTCGGCCTCGGGGACGTCTGCGGGACGATCGAGCCCGGCAAGAGGGCCGACCTCGTCCTCCTCGACCCGACGGCCGGCTTCGCCCTCCCGACGTCGTGGAGGGACGATCCCTACGGGCCGCTCGTCTTCGCCTTCGACCGCGGCAACGTCGTCGAGACGCGCGTCGACGGCGAGGTCGTCTTCCACCGCGAGCGGCGCCCCGCGCGCGCCCTCGCCCCCTCGCCCCGCGAGATCGAGGCGGCCGCCTCGGCCCTCAGGGCGCGACGGAGGCTCAACGGGGACTGAAGGGGGAGGCGCATCTTCCCCCTTGCCGCGCGGGCCGCGGCGGTCGAGACTGGGAGCGGAATCCGCTGGAGGTGGAGCATGGTCACCGGTCAGAGCGCCGCGAACCTGAAGTGCCTCGTCGTCGGGACCGACTTCTCCGTCTGCGCCGCCCGCGCGCTCGCCTGGGCCGTCTCTCTCGCGAAGCTCTCGGGCGCGAGGGTCCACATCGTCCACGTCCTGCTGGAGCCGGTCCAGGCGCTCGACGTCGCCGCGGCCCTCCCCTACCCCGACGTCGAGGTCCGCAGGGAGTGGGAGGAGGCCGCGCGGGTGAAGCTCGAGCGCGAGGTGAAGGCCGCCGAGAAGCGGGGCGTCGCGACGACCTCGGAGATCCGCTGGGGGCGCCCGTCCGACACGATCGTCGACACCGCGCACCGGCAGAAGGCCTCGATGATCGTCCTAGGGACCCACGGCCGGTCGGCCCTCGAGAAGCTCCTCCTCGGCTCCACCGCCGAGAGGGTCCTCCGGATCGCGACGCTGCCCGTCCTGACCGTCCGCGAGAAGAGGAAGTAGGGGGAAGCGGCGGGGATGCGGGGGAATCCCGCTCGGCGGGTCCCCCCGGTTCACTTCCCCCCTCGCGGAGGGGGTCCGGGGGAATCCCGCTCGGCGGGTTCCCCCGGTTCACTCTAGTCGGCCTTCTCCCAGGCGTGCGGGATCTCGACCGGGAAGGAGGTCCGGAGGAGGCGGGTCCGGTCTCCGAAGTAGAGGCCGCCGGCCGTCGCGTCGCCGTAGCCGACCCACTCCTCGTAGTCGACCGCGTTGAGGAGGTCCTGGACGGCGATCGTCTTCGTCTTCTTCTTCGGGTTGTCGCGGATCTCTTTCCGCGCGTTCTCGTACCGGCTCGACGCGGCGAGCTGCGTCTGGTCGGTCCGGAGCTCGGCGAAGCAGACCTGGCGGAAGACCTTCCCCGGCCGGTGGGTCGCGTACCAGGCGTACTCGACCGGCGTCAGGTTCGAGAGGACGAGGAGCTCGAGCGGCGCGAAGATCGCGTAGAGCCGCGGCTCGCGGCGGGCCGGCTCGGCGGCGCCGATCGCCTGGGCGACCTCGCTCGGCGCCATGCTCTCGCGGCACGGCTTCGTCTCGAAGCGGGCGACGTCGGAGGCCGGCCCCATCGCGAGGGCCTGGCCTCCCGTCTTCACGAGGTAGACGCCGCGGAACGCGTCGAGCGGCGTCGCGGTGAAGCCGTTGCAGGAGAGGGCCGTCTTCGTCCGCTTCCCCCCGCGGACCTCCTCGAGCGAGCGCGCCGTGTCGGCCGACGTGTCGCGCCAGCCCCCCTCGTCGAGGTAGGAGAACGCCGCCTTCCCGCCGTCGAGGGCGAGGTCGACGAAGATCCCGCGGCCATGGAAGTGCCGCCCCGAGCCCGGCGAGAGGTGGTGGGCGAGCCCGTCGATGCCGAGGTTCGTCGCGATCACCGAGCCGTGGGGGATCGTCAGCACGAGGTTCAAGCGTTCCATCGTTTCTCCTGCCTCCCGGCCCGGCCGGGAGCGCGAAAGGTACATCAGCCGTTCGGGACTTCCCAGAGGTCGCGGACGGCCGGGTGGTCCCACGGGATCCGGTGCTCGTCCGGGTCGTTCACGTCGAAGGTGCGCGTGACGACGTAGAAGAGGGCGCAGGGGTTCGTCAGGGGGCGGTAGCCGTGGGCCACCCCCTCCGGGATCCTCACGAGGAGGTCCTGCCCGTCGCCCGCGACGATCACCTGGGTCCGCAGGTAGGTCGGGGAGCCCTTGCGGACGTCGAGGAGGACGAACTTCGCCTTCGAGGGGTGGGGGCAGAACCAGACGTCCTGCTGCTTCAGGTGGTAGTGGAGCCCCTTGATGTGGTTCTCCGCGTCGACGACCGTGTAGTTCATCTGCGCGACGGGGACCCCGTCGAAGAAGGCCGCGAGGCCCTCGCTCCCCGGGTGGTCCGCCTTCGCGCGGTAGATCTCCTGGAAGAAGCCCCGGTCGTCGACGAAGCGGGAGAGGCGGTGGACCTTCACCCCCTCGATCGGCCCGGGCCTGCCGTAGGCCTTCGTCCCCGACCGGAACTCCTCGCCGATCGCCTCGAGGGGGAGGACCGGCGTCCCGTCGCTCTGCATCCCGTGATTCTAACGGTGTCCACGGGCGTGCTAGCCTCCCGCAGGCCCGATGCCGAAGAGGATCATTCCCGTCTCCTCCGGGAAGGGCGGCGTCGGCAAGACGACCGTCGCGACGAACTTCGCGCTGTCGCTTTCCCGCTACGCCCCGACGCTCCTCGTCGACCTCGACACCGGGACCTCCTCGGTGAGGAACACGATCGGGGTCCCCGTCGAGCGCGACCTCTACCACTTCTTCAAGAAGGGGCTCCGGCTCGACGAGTGCATCACCGCCCTCCCCGCCTCGTGGGACCCCGGGGGCCTCTACGCCCAGTTCGGCTTCGTCGCGGCGCCGCTCCACCTCATCGAGGAGGTGACGAACTTCGGCCCCGAGAGGAAGGCGCAGCTGGCGGAGGCGATCAACGACCTGCCGGCCGACTACGTCGTCCTCGACATGAAGGCGGGCCTCGACGCGAACGTCATCGACTTCCTTCCCTGGTCGAACTCGGGGATCCTCGTCTTCACGCCGCACCTGCCGTCGGCGACGCTCGCCGCCTCCGACATCGTCAAGGCGATCCTCTTCCGCAAGCTCCGGATCGTCTTCTCCCCCGGCAGCCCGTTCTACGCGCAGGTGAAGGACCCGAGGACGACGGCGCTCCTCGTCAACTCGCTCCTCGACCAGGTCGAGGACGTCTACGAGACGGCCCTCCCGAACCTCGACGCCTTCCTCGTCGACCTCGCCTCGGCGCTCGGAGAGCACCCGGTCCTCGACGAGGTCGCGCGGACCGTCGAGGAGTTCCGCGTCCACTACGTCCTGAACTCCTTCAACGGGGTCGACGAGGCGTTCGACACCGCCGTGAAGCCGTTCGTCGAGAACCTCGTCGCGAACGTCTCCGAGCGGCTCATCCTCTCGAACCTCGGCTGGGTCGTCCGGTCCGACGAGGTCCACGAGGGGAACTGCCGGCGGCGCCCCGTGACGCTCTCCCCGCGCGACGGCCGTTCGGCCCACCACGCCACGCGCGCCGAGAAGGCGCTCGACGCGCTGATCCGCGAGACGACCGGGCTCGCCCTGGAGCCGAAGAAGCCGAAGCCGGTCCTCCCCGTCCCGATGCGCCCCGACCCCGAGAGCGCGCTCGCGCGCGAGCTCGACGCCCTGAACCGGATGTACCACCGGAAGGGCGACCGCGACGACCCGCGCGACAACTTCGACTACCTCACCTCGCGGGCCCTCCACCTCCTGACGCGCCTCCGTCCGTCGGAGTTCGGCATGCCGCGCCTCTGCCCGCCCGGCGAGATGCTCGGGGCGTTCTTCCCGGCCGGCGCCTCCCCGGCGAGCGCGTGAAGGGCTCCGGCCGCGCCGCGGCGATCGTCCTCGCGCTCCTCGCGGCGGCGGGCCTTCTCCTCGGCCGCGTGCGCCTCCGCGAGCTCGCGCTCCGGCTCCGCCTCGCGTTCCTCCTCGTCGCCACCGTCCTCTGCGGGTCGATCCTCGTCCGCGGCCTCCAGGCCGAGGGGGAGCGGCGGCTCTACGCCCTCGGCGCCTTCGCCATCGTGGCCCCCTGCGTCGCGCTCGCCTGGCGCGACGCGCTCCGCTCCCGCTAGCGGACGACGACCCGGTCGAGGACGAAGCCGAGCTCCCGCGTGTCGGCGCCGCCTCCCGTACTCGCCGGGACGAACGTGGCCGAGGAGAGCTCGACGCGGAGCGGCTCGACCCCCGACATCCTCGCCCGGGCGCCGTCGGAGAGCGGGAGCCGCGCCTCGGAGAAGCTCCCCGGCCGGACCTCGACGCGGCCTTCCGCGGCGCCCCCGATCGCGACCTCCACGCGGAGCGGCCCGTCGCCCGGCGCCATCGCCCGGAGCGCGAGCTCGCGCGGGACGAAGCCCCGCTCGGGGACCCACTCGAAGGAGGCGCGCCCCGAGGTCCACCGCGTCGTCAGGCCGCTTTTCGGCTCCGTCTCGCGCGCATGGAAGCCGTCGAGGGAGGCCCAGGCGTCGCCCGGGCGCCCGAGGTCGAGGATCCGCTCGGCGCCGAGCCTCTCCCAGAGGCGCTCGGGCGGGGCCGAGAAGGTCGCCTCGCGCACGAGGAAGCACCCCTCCGCGGGACGGGCGGCGAGGCCCGGGACGGGCGGCAGCGGCTGCGGGCGGTCGCACGAGAGGACGACCTCGCGCGGCCTCGGGAGAGGCCCGTAGACGGGGACCGGCACGATCGCGAGCTCGAAGGGGCCGGGGGCGAGCGTCCTCTCGAGAAGGACGCGGCCCGTCTCGGCGTCGCGCACCGTGAGCGCCGTCGGGCCGGCGTCGCCGAGCCTCTGGCCGGAGAGGAGCGCGACGGGAGGCCCTTCGAGGCCCGGCACGAGGAGGCGCGCCTCGCGCCCCGCCCAGCGCACCGAGGGCTTCCCCGGCTCCTGCTCGCGCGGGCCGAAGCCCGGCCCGAAGAGGGGGGGCGCCGGGTCGCGCACCGCGACGGCGAGAAGGCGCCGGTTGCCGAGCGCCTCGGAGACGCGCCCCCCGTGGAACCAGACCTTCCAGGCCGGGTCGCGGCGGTCCGGCGGGTCGGGCTCGGCGGAGAAGTCGGCGAGGCGCACGAGCCTCCGGTTGATGCTCGGCACGGGCTGGAGGAGGAGGTCGTCGGTGAGGCCCCAGATCGCGAGCCGCCCCTCCCGGATCTCGGTCCTCAGGAACGAGGCGAAGACGCCGTCGGCGACGATCGTCTCGCGCCCCGGGTGCCCGTAGCGCGCGAGAGAGTCGATCGCGGCCGCGGGGGGCGTTTCGCGCGTCGCGCCCCACCGCACCTCGGGCCACGCCGCGCGCGCGAAGAGGGCGCCGCCCGCGAGCATCGCCGCGAGGCCGAGCGGCGGCCTCCGGAGGAGCGCGCCCGCGCCCGCCGCGACGGGGAGCGCGAGGACGAGGACGAACGGGACGGAGTAGCGCGACATCGCCCGGCTGTGGAGGAACCAGAGGGAGAGGAAGAGCGGGAGGAGGAAGAGGAGGAGGTCGAGCGCGGCGCGAGGGCGCTTCCTCGCGGTGGCGGCGAGGCCCGCGGCGGCGAGCGCGAGGACGACGAGCGCCCTTCGCCAGGAGAGGAAGTCCCGGACGGCGAAGGAGTCGAGGAGCGTCCCGAACGTCCCGGTCGCGAAGGCGTGCGCGCGGAACTCCGCCCGCTCGCCGACGGCGGCGAGGATCCCCGGCACGCCTCCCGACTCGGCGAGGAGCCACGCCCCCCAGGCGAGCGCGCCCGCGAGGCCCGCGAGGCCGAGGGCGGCCGCGGCGCGCCGGCCGGCCGGGCGGCGCGCGAG
>JBDIBE010000176.1:0-6820 GCA_039812785.1 Thermoanaerobaculia bacterium
CGGGAGCGCGGATGCGGCTTCGTCGTCCAGGACGACCGTCCGCTCCTCGACGTCGGCGGCCTCGGCGGCCCGGGCCGCCGAGGCGCCCGCAAGGCTCGGGTCCCGGCCGCCGGGGAGGCCCGCCGCCCGGCCCGCGCTCGCCTCGGGCCTCAGGCGTCCCTCGCCGTCCGGCACGCCGAACCACGCCGCGGCGAACTCGCCCGTCGCGACGATCTCCCCGCAGACCCGCTCGAGGATCGTCGTCCGCTCCCGGACCCCGACGAGCGCCTCGTCGACCGCGGCGATCGTCCGGAGGAGCCGGTTGAGCAGCCGGACGCGGGCGAGCATCGCCTCGTTCTCGGTGACGTCTCGAACGACGGCGACGACGACGTCCTCGCCGTCCAGCCGGACGGGCCGGCTCGAGACCTCCACGGGGATCACCGAGCCGTCCTTCCGCACGTGCCTCGCCCGGAAGAGCGCTCCATCCCCGCGCGCCTCCTCCCGATGCGACCACTGAGCCAGGCGCTCTCCGGGGGCCTCGAGGTCGGACACGGCCCGCTGGAGGAGCTCGGCGCGCGGGTATCCCCAGAGCGTCTCCGCGGCGCGGTTCGCCTCGAGGAGCCGCCCGTCCCCGGGCCGCACCCAGACGACGGCGTCGCGCGCGTACTCCAGCACCGTGCGGTGACGCTCGAGCTGCCGGCCCCGCTCCTCGGCCCTCTCGAGGCGCTCCCGTCCCCTCACCGCGCGGACGAGCGCGAAGAGCGCCGCGGCGAGCAGCAGGAGCGCGCCGCCCGTCCAGAGCCGCTCCCGGGCCAGGCCGGCGAGCGCCTCGTCGACGTCGACCTTGACGACGAGGCCCCACCGGGTCTCCGGAAGCCGCCGCACGGCCGCGAGGACCTTCCGCCCCCGGTCGTCCAGGTACTCGCCGACGCCCTCCCGGCCGAGGACCGCGTCCCGGGCCGGGACCTCGGCGTCGGCGATCGCGACCAGAGGCGGAGTCCGGCCCGAGCCGGGGCCGCTGCCCGGGGAGAGATGCTCGATCCGGCCGCCCCTCACCCGTACGAGAACGATCTCTTCCGAATTCATCGCGCCCGGCTCGCGCCCGAGCGCCCCCCAGAGCCGGTCCGCCGGGTCGTCGACGATGACGAGCCACGCGGCGGCTTCTCCGTCCTCGGTAGTGGCGGCCGGGGCCGCGAAAACGACGCGGACGCCGGCCGACGTGGGAACGGCCGAGACGCGGCGGACCTCCGCGGCACGGCCGAAGGCCGCCCGGATCTCCTTCTCGACCGGCTCGCCGACGACGAACGGCTCCGCCGGAGAGGGCCAGAGGATCGCCAGCGAGCGGCTCCCCCAGCTCCGGCGCGCCAGCTCGAGGACCTCCCGGAGGTGTCGGGCCGTCGCCTCGCTCGAGGGCCCCCCCGGCAACCGGGCCACCTCCCGCACCGTCGGGAAGCTCGCGAAGATGGAGGCGTCGGCGGACCGGTCGTCCAGGTATTCCTCGATGGCCCGGGCGCGCTCCTCCGCAGTCAGGAGGAGCCGGCTCCGCCACCTTTCCCTCGTCGAAGACTCGCTCCGGAGGAGGTAGAGGAGGATCCCGGCGCCGGCCGCGCAGACGACGGCGAGGGAGGCGATCGCGACGATGCGGGAGGCCGCCCCCGGGCGAGGCCGGAGGCCGAACCGCCCGCCGTCCGGGCGCCCGCTCATCGCTGCGGGCCTCCGAAGCCGAACCGGAACGTCGCCCCGCCGCCGACGACGCCCTCCGCGCGGATCGCCCCCCCGTGCCGGCGGACCACGCGGTCGACGATCGCGAGCCCGATGCCGGTGCCCGAGAACTCGGCCGGCGCATGGAGCCGCGAGAAGGGCGTGAAGAGCTGGCCCGCGTGCGCCATGTCGAAACCGGCCCCGTTGTCGCGGACGAAGAGCTCCGGCGTGCCGGCCGAGGGGACGGCTCCGACCTCGATGCGCGCTCCCGCCGTGCGCGACGTGAACTTCCAGGCGTTCCGGAGGAGGTTCTCGAGGGCGATGCGGAGAAGGCCGCGGTCGGCCACGACGCCGAGCCCCTCCGCGACGACCGTCTCGACCTCTCGACCAGGGTCTTCCGCCCGGATGTCGGCGAGGACCTCGAGCGCCAGAGCGGAGACGTCGACGGGCTCGCGCGTCAGGCCGGCCCGCGCGATCCGGGAGAGCCGGAGGAGGTCGTCGATGAGGCGCCCCATCCTCTGCGCGGCGCCCCGGACCCTGCCGAGGTGGGCGATCCCAATCTCGTCGAGCCGCCCGCCGTGCTCCTCGGCGAGGATCTGGCTGAAGGCGTCGATGGCGCGGAGAGGCGCACGGAGGTCGTGGGAGACGGAGTATGTGAACGCCTCGAGCTCGCGGTTCGCCGCCTCGAGCTCGGCGGTGCGCGCCGAGACCCTGGCCTCGAGCTCGACGTTGAGCTCGCGGATCGCCTCCTCGGCGTGCCTTCGGATCGTGATGTCCTGGATGATCGCGACGAAGACGGGGTCTCCCCCCTCCGCCGAGAGCTGCACGTGCACCTCGACGGGGTAGGTCGACCCGTCCCTGCGGCGGTGGACCGTCTCGAAGCGGACGCCGCGGGAAGTCCCCCTGCGGAGCGGCTCGACGAGCCCGGCGAACCGCTCCGCGGCGAGCTCCGGCTTGATGTCGAGAGGCGTCATCCCGCGCAGCTCCTCGAGCGAGTACCCGAGGTTCTCCCGGGCGCTCCGGTTCGCGCTCCGGAAACGGAGCGTCGCCGCGTCGAAGACGTAGACCTCGTCGATGCTCTCCTCGACGATCCGCCCGAGCCGGGCGCCCTCCGCCTGCAGGCGCAGGACCTCGGTCAGGTCGGTCGCCGTCCAGACGGCGAGGTCGTCGACGACGACGCAGTCGGCGGCGACGACGATCTCGGTTCCGTCCCTGACCTGGATCGCCATCAGGAGTGGCGGCTCCGCCGTTCCCGCGGCCGCCGCCTCCCGGAGGCGCGCGAGGGCGGAGCTCGTGGTCCGAAGCTCTTCCGGGTCGGGGAGGACGCGACCGAGGAAGCCCTCCAGCGTCGGAGAGGCGACCGCGTCGGCGCCGAAGAGCTCGGCGGCCTTCGCGTTGAAGGACTCGACGGTGCCGTCCGAGCGGACGACCACCGTCGCGACGGGGAGGCGCTCGAGGAGGCGATCGAGCCGCGCGCGCCCCGCCCGGATCTCCCGCTCGGCCGCGACCCGGTCCGAGACGTCGAGGGCCATCGCGAGGATGCCGACGCAACGCCCCGATTCGTCGTGAAGCGGGGTGTCGTGCCACTCGCACGTGATCCGCCGGCCGTCCTTCGTGAGGTTCTCCCCGATCCCGCGGTGCGATTCCCGGGAGGCCGCGAAGCGGGCGATGAAGCCTTCGAGCCGCGGCCGGGCCTCGGCCGGGACGAGGATCTCCACCGCGTTCCGCCCGATCGCCTCGGCGCGGCTCCAGCCGAAGAGGCGCTCGGCGGCGGGGTTCCACTCCTGCGTCGTCCCGTCGGGCGCGAGGACGAGGCACGCGAGCGTCATCCGCTCGAACAGGAGCCGCAGCAGGTCCAGGGCCGCGTCGCGCGCGCGCGAATCCTCCCTCTCGGCCTCGCGGGCAGCCTCGATGTCGGTCACGTCGACGTGGGTGCCGGTCACCCGGACGGGACGCCCGGAGCCGTCGCGCTCGACGAGGCCGCGGGCCAGGATGTGGCGCCAGCTCCCGTCGCGGTGCCGCATCCGGAACTGGTTCCGGTAGTCGGGCCGCGGATCGTCGATGAAGGACCTCGCCCGAAGCTCCGCCTCCGCGAGGTCGTCGGGGTGGACGCGGCTCCGCCACTCCTCGAACGAGCGGCCGACCTCGTCCTCGGCGTAGCCGAGCTGCGCCTTCCATTCCGCGGAGGTGCGGATCTCGTCCGTCTCGAGGTCCCAGCTCCAGAGGCCGACGTTCCCGGCCCGCACGGCCTGCTGGAGGAGCCCGCTCGTCGCGTCGGGCCCCTTTCCGCTCCGGGCCAGGGCGGACTCCAGCTCGCTTCGGGCCCCACGGAGCGCCTGCTCGGCCGCGCCCAGCTCGGGAGTGAGGAGGCCGCCCCGCGTGACGGCCGCGTCGACGTCTCCCGCGGCGAGCGTCCCGACGGCCTCCTCCGCCTCCTTCAGGCGGCGGAGGAGCTTCTCGACGGTCTCGGGAGCGAGCTCGATCACGCGGCGGGCTCTCCCGCCGTCCGGAGGCCGCCGGGCGCCTCGAAAGGGGCCGCGATGCTGCGACTGGCGCAGGGGGCCTTCCGTGCGGCAGGTGCCTTCATGTGCCCGATTCCTCCGAGACGCCCGACCGGGGCGAGCATAGGCTCGGACGATTCTCGAGAGTAGTGGTTCCCGGCGCGGATCGTCAGGGCGGGGCGTCGAGCGCCTCGCGGACGGCGCGGCCGAGGTCCTCGAGTCGGAACGGCTTCTGGATCACGCGCGCCTCCCCGGGGCCGATGCCGTGCGCGGCCAGAGCGTTGGCCCCCTCTCCCGACATGTAGAGGGCCCGGAGCGGTCCGAGGCGCTGCCGGAGGCGGGCGACGAGAGCGCACCCGCTCTCCCCCGGCAGGACGACGTCGGAAAGGACGAGGTCGACGCCCGCCTGGCGCACGGCGAGCGCGAACGCCGCGCTCGCGTCCGCCGCCTCGAGCACGCGGTAGCCCGACTCGCCGAGGGCCCTCGCGACGACGCCCCGGAGGACGTCCTGGTCCTCGACGACGAGGACCGTCTCCCGGCCGTTCGACTTCGGGGCAGGCCCGGAGTCCTCGGGCGGGACCTCCGAGGGCGGCGCGGCCGGGAGCCGGACCTCGAACGTCGTGCCGGCGCCCGGGGCCGATTCGACGGAGATCGACCCTCCGCTCTGGACGACGATGCCGTAGACCGTGGCCAGGCCCAGGCCCGTCCCCTTCCCGGCCTTCTTCGTCGTGAAGAAGGGCTCGAAGAGGTGCGCGAGGACCTCCGGGGCCATCCCCTCTCCCGTGTCCGAGAACCGGAGCGTCACCGGCGCGGGCTCGCCGCCCGGTCGGACCGCCTCGATCGTCAGCCTCCCGCCCGCGGGCATCGCGTCGCGGGCGTTCGCGACGAGGTTCATGACGACCTGCTCGAACCGGCTCGGGTCGACCTTGACCCACGTCGGCCCGGGCACGCTCACCGAGAGGGCGATCCCCTCCCCGAGAAGGCGCCGGAGCATCTCCTCCATGGAGACGAGCGCCTCGCAGAGGTCCACGGCCTGGGGCCGGAGGAGCTGGCGGCGGCCGTAGGCGAGGAGCTGCGAGGTGAGCCGGGCGCCGCGGTCGGCGGCGCGGATCACCTCTTCGAGCGACGCGGCGCGGTCGGCCTCCGCGCCGGGGTACTTCAGGAGGAGCTCGGCATAGCCGCGGATGATCCCGAGGAGGTTGTTGAAGTCGTGCGCGATCCCTCCGGCCATGCGGCCGAGCGCCTCGACCCTCCGGGCCTGCTCGAGCTCCCGCTGGAGCGACGTCTCCCTCGTCACGTCCCTCTGGACGGAGACGTAGTGGCGAATCTCGCCGGCGCGGTCGCGAAGCGGCGAGATCGTCGCGTCGACCTCGAAGAGCCCTCCGTCCCGCTGGCGGTTGACGAGCCTTCCGCGCCAGGTCTCGCCCGACCGGATCGTCGTCCACATCTGCTCGTACAGCGACGCGTCGTGCCGCCCGCTCCGAAGGATCCGCGGGCTCTCGCCGACGGCCTGCTCCCTTCGCCAGCCGGTCACCTGCTCGAACGCCGCGTTCACCCAGAGGATCCGCCCGTCGGAGTCCGTCACGAAGACGACCTCGTCCACCTGCTCGACGGCCGCCGCGAGGAGGCGCCGCTCCTCCTCCCGGGCGCGGTTGGAGAGGGCGGCCCGGACCGCCTCCCCGAGGCGGCCGAGACGGTCCTTCAGGAGGTAGTCCACGGCCCCGCCGCGCAGGCAGGTCAGGGCCGTCTCCTCGTCGATCGTCCCGGTGACGATGAGGACCGGCGTCGCCGGCGCGCGCTCGCGGACGATCGCGAGCACGTCCAGCCCGTCGAGGGAGGGGAGCGTGAAGTCCGCGAGAACGACGTCCGGCGCGAAGCTCTCGAGAGACTCCAGAAGAGCGGCCTCCGACTCCACGCGGCGCGCGTCGAAGGAGAGTCCCGCGCGCCGCAGCTCTCGCACGACGAGCTCGGCGTCCGCCGGCTCGTCCTCGACGAGGAGCACCCGAAGCGATTCCGTCACGGCCCGACCTCCCGGCGACGATTCTCCTCCCGCGAGCGTGATCTCCCCGGCCTCCCTCGCTTTCGGGGCCGCGTCGCGGGCATCCGTCCTTGAGGCGGGGCGCCGGGAGGGGCAGAATTCCGAGGGCGCTCCCTCTCCGCACGCTCCGGGCCGGGGCGGCCCGGCGGAAGGCGGCGAGGGCGCACGCCGTGGACGGGGGGAGAGCGGCTTGAACCTTCACCCAGAACCAGGGGAGCCTCACGAAGCGCGGTCCGCGGCGGGGCCCCGCGGCCGCGTCCTCGTCGTCGAGGACGACGCGGCGCTCGCGAACCTCGTGGTGCGCGTCCTCTCGGCCGAGGGGTACGAGGCGGCCTCGGCGCGGACCGTCGCCGCGGCGCTCGAGGCGCTCGCGGGACGGCTCCATGACGTCGTCCTCCTCGACATCCGCCTCCCCGACGGAGACGGCGTCGAGGTCCTCCGGCGCATCAAGGAACGCGACGCGGGCGTCGAGGTCGTCATCCTCACGGGCTATCCCGACGTCTCGACGGCCGTCGAGGCGCTGAAGCTCGGCGCGTTCGACTACCTCGCCAAGCCGGTCGACCTCGCCGCCCTCGCGCGGACCATCGCGCAGATCATGGAG
>JBDIBE010000177.1:0-6740 GCA_039812785.1 Thermoanaerobaculia bacterium
GCGACCTCGAAGGTCGCGCGCGACATCGGGTTATCCGGAGAATCGAAGAGCGTGAAGGGACGCTCGGGGTCCTCGGGGCCGAGCGCCGCGGCCTCGCGGACCCTCTCGACGTAGGCCGGCGCGTGAACGCGCGCGAGAGCGGCGAGGGTCCTCTCCGGAGACGGCGGGGTCCGCGCCGGGAACCCCTCCCGCTCGAGGGCCGGGACGACGCCCGCGATCCGCGCCGGCCTCTCGGGATGGAACGCGCCCGTCCCGTGCCGCAGGACGACGGGGTCGTGGTAGACGCGGAGACGGTCGCGCACGGAGGAACGTTACACGAAGGGACCCCGCGCGAGCCTGCATTACCATGCGCGCGTGCCGAAGGCCGCCGGGAACGCCCTCAAGGTCGCCGCGTCCCTCTCTCTCGCGGTCCTCCTTCTCTTCCTCTTCTTCCGGAACCTCGACCTCTCCGCGCTCGGCAGGACGCTCCAGGCCGCCCGCCCGGGGTGGCTCGCGGCGGCCGTCGCGATCACGTTCGTGAACTTCCCCCACCGGTCGTGGCGCTGGGCGCGGCTCCTCCGGCACGTCCGGGTGGTCTCGCAGCGGGACGCCTTCCCGGCCACCTGCATCGGCTTCGCGGCGACCGTCCTCCTCCCGGCCCGGGCCGGCGAGATCGTCCGCCCCGCCGTCCTCTCGCGGCGGACGGGCCTCCCCTTCGCCCCGGCGCTCGCGTCCGTCGCCGTGGAGCGGCTCATCGACCTCGTCGCGGTCGTCTTCCTCTTCGTCGTCTACGCCCTCGGCGGCTGGGCCCCGGACGACCTCGACCCGGCCGCGCACGCCCGGCTCGAGCTGCTCCGCAGGTCGGCCCTCGTCGTCGGCGCGGCGACGCTCGTCGCCGTCGCCGTCCTCGGCCTCCTCGCGGCCCGACCGCACCTCGCCGAGCGGGTCCTCGGACCGCTCGGGCGACGGCTCCCGGCTCGGATCGCCCCGAAGGTCGTCTCCCTCCTCCGCTCGTTCCTCGGCGGCCTCTCGTCGATCCGGACGAAGGGCGACGTCGCGGTGATGACGGCCTCGTCGCTCGTCATGTGGCTCCTGAACGCGCTCCAGTTCTGGGTCGTGATGCGGGCCTTCGACGTCGCTCTCCCCTTCCCCGCCTCCTTCTTCGTCCTCACATGGGCGGTCCTCGGCCTCGCCGTGCCGACCCCGGGGGGCGTCGGGGGCTACCACGCCGCCGTCGCCTACTCGCTGACCGGCTTCTACGGCATCGCCGCGGCGCCCGCGGCCGCGACGGCCCTCGTCTGCCACGCGGCGGCCTTCGTCCCGGTCACGATCGCCGGCGTGGCGTACCTCGCCGCGAGCGGGCTGAGCCTCGGGCGCCTCGCCGGGGCCCCCTCCGGGGAGGAGCCCGCCGGGAGTAGTCTTCCGTCGTGAAGTGCCCCTTCTGCGGCAGCGTCGAGGACCGCGTCGTCGACTCCCGCGAGAGCCGCGAGGGAGAGGTGATCCGGCGGCGGCGCGAGTGCACCGCCTGCCAGCGCCGCTTCACCTCCTACGAGCGCGTCGAGGAGGCGCCCCTCGTCGTCGTCAAGAGCGACGGGCGGCGCGAGGAGTTCGACCGGGCCAAGCTCCTGCGCGGCCTGCGCCGCGCGTGCGAGAAGAGGCCCGTCGAGGCCGCCCGCCTCGAGGCGCTCTGCGACGAGGTGGAGGGCCTCTTCCCCCAGCGCGAGCCGCGCGAGCTGAAGACGCGCGAGATCGGCGCGTTCCTCATGGAGCGCCTCAAGCAGGTCGACCAGGTCGCCTTCGTCCGCTTCGCGTCGGTCTACCGGCGCTTCGAGGACGCGGGCGACTTCGTGGAGGAGGTCGAGACGCTCCTCTCCGACGCCCGCGACGCCGCGAGGAGGAGCCGGTGACGAAGGGACGGCCGTCGAGTCGGTGGGCCTGGGGAAGCGGACCGGCCGACCCCGCGGGCCCGCCGCCGCACCTCCCTCCCGTCGACGTCGTCGAGGACGCCCACGGGTGGCGCCTCGTGATCGAGATCCCGGGCACCGACCCCGACTCCGTCCGCGTCGACGTCGCGGGGCGCATCGTCGTCCTCCGCGGCGAGCGGCGCCCCACGGAGCGCGGTCACGGCACGTTCCTCTGCGTCGAGCGCGCCGCCGGGCCGTTCGAGCGCGTCGTGGAGCTGCCCGACGAGCCCGACCCCGACGGCGGCACGGCGTCCTACGCCGACGGGCTCCTCACCCTCGAGATCCCCCGGCGCCCCGCGACGCGGCGGCGCACGATCCCGATCCGCCCCGCGCGGGGCGCCGACAGGAAGCCGTGATGACGGAAGAGACCGCGAACGCCGACTCCGTCCAGATCCCGGACCTCCTCCCGGTCCTGCCGCTGAAGGACGTCGTCCTCTTCCCCTACGTCATCGTCCCGCTCTCCGTCTCGCGCGAGAAGTCGATCGCCGCCGTCGACGCGGCGCTCGCCGAGCAGCGGATCCTCCTCCTCCTCGCCCAGAAGGACCCCTCCGTCGAGGAGCCGTCCCCCGCCGACCTCTACGAGACGGGGACCGCCGCGGCCGTCATGCGGATGCTGAAGCTCCCCGACGGGAGGATCCGCCTCCTCGTCCAGGGGCTCGCGCGCGTCCGTGTCGACGGCTTCGTCCAGGAGAGCCCGTCGCTCCGGGCGCGCGCCGTCAGGATCCCCGAGCCGGAGCCTCCGCGCCCCGCGACGGAGGAGGTCGAGGCGCTCCTGCGCGCCGTGAAGGAAGGGCTCGAGAAGGCGGTCTCCCTGGGCAAGACGATCTCCCCCGAGGTGATGCTCGTCGCCGCGGGGCTCGACGACCCGGCCCGCCTCGCCGACCTCGCCGCCTCGAACCTCGACCTGAAGCTCGAGGAGGCGCAGAAGATCCTCGAGACGCTCCCGGGCCTCGACCGGCTGAAGGCCGTCCTCGACATCCTGCGCCGCGAGATCCGCGTCCTGACCGTCCAGCAGGAGATCTCCGGGATGGCGCGCGGCGAGATCGACAAGAGCCAGCGCGAGTACTTCCTGAGGCAGCAGCTGAAGGCGATCCAGCAGGAGCTCGGCGTCACCGACGACCTCTCCGAGGAGGTCGAGCTCTACCGGAAGAAGCTGGAGGGGAAGACGGTCCCCCAGGAGGCCTCCGAGGAGATCGAGAAGCAGCTGAAGCGGCTCGAGCGGGGCAACCCCGACTCCGCCGAGACGGCGACGATCCGCACCTTCCTCGACTGGATCACGGGCCTCCCCTGGAGCGTGACCTCGCAGGACAACCTCGACCTCGAGCGGGCGCGGACGATCCTCGACGAGGACCACTACGGCCTCGAGAAGCCGAAGGAGCGGATCGTCGAGTTCCTCGCGGTGAGGAAGCTCGCGCCGGAGAGCAAGGGGCCGATCCTCTGCCTCGTCGGGCCGCCCGGCGTCGGCAAGACCTCGCTCGGCAAGTCCGTCGCGCGGGCGCTCGACCGGAAGTTCGTCCAGATGTCGCTCGGCGGCGTGCGCGACGAGGCCGAGATCCGCGGGCACCGCCGCACCTACGTCGGGGCGCTGCCGGGCCGGATCGTCCAGGGGATCAACCAGGCCGGCACGTCGAACCCCGTCTTCATCCTCGACGAGGTCGACAAGATCGGCGCCGACTTCCGCGGCGACCCGTCGTCGGCGCTCCTCGAGGTCCTCGACCCCGAGCAGAACAAGGCGTTCCGCGACCACTACCTCGGGGTCCCCTACGACCTCTCGAAGGTGCTGTTCATCACGACGGCGAACGTCCTCGACACGATCCAGCCCGCCTTCCTCGACCGGATGGAGGTGATCCGACTCTCGGGCTACACGCTCGAGGAGAAGCTCGCCATCGCCCGGCGGCACCTCGTGCCGAAGCAGCGGAAGGAGAACGGCCTCGGCGAGAAGGGGGTCGCGTTCCCCGACGAGGCGCTCAAGACGATCATCGAGGAGTACACCCGCGAGGCGGGCCTCCGGAACCTCGAGCGCGAGATCGGGAGCTGCTGCCGGAAGATCGCCGTCCGCTTCGCCTCGGGGAGGACGAAGCCGGTCACGATGACCCCCGAGCTCGTCCGCGAGCTCCTCGGCGTCCCGAAGTTCCGGAGCGACGAGGCGCTCTCGCGCGACGAGGTGGGCGCGGCGACGGGACTCGCCTGGACGGCCGTCGGCGGCGACGTCCTCATCGTCGAGGCGCGCGCCCTGAAGGGGAAGGGGCGCCTCCAGCTCACGGGCCAGCTCGGCGACGTCATGAAGGAGTCGGCCCAGGCGGCGCTCACGCTCCTCCGCTCGCGGTCGAAGGAGCTGGGGCTTCCGGCGAACTTCTTCGAGACGCACGACGTCCACGTCCACGTCCCCGAAGGGGCGATCCCGAAGGACGGGCCCTCGGCCGGCGTCACGATGCTCACGGCGATGGTTTCGGCCTTCACGGGAGTGCCGGTTCGGCGCGACCTCGCGATGACGGGCGAGATCACGCTCCGCGGGGAGGTCCTCCCGATCGGCGGCGTGAAGGAGAAGACGCTCGCCGCCCGCCGCGCGGGGATCGCCACGGTCGTCCTCCCCGCGCAGAACGAGCGGGACCTCGCGGAGATCCCCGAGGACCTCCGGCGCGACCTGAGCTTCGTGTTCGTCGAGCGGGCCGAACAGGTCCTCGAGACGGCGCTCCTTGGAAAGGCGCGGCCGGCCGAGGCGGCGAAGAGCCCGACGAAGGCCGCGCCGAGGCCGGCGCCGAAGGCGCGCCTCGCCGCCGCCCGGAAGAAGCCCGCTCCGGGGAGGCGCCGTTGAAACGCCTCCCCGCGGAGACCGACCTCCTGCGCCGCTTCGAGCGCCTGTTCGCGACGCGCCGGCGCGACGTGAAGGTCGGCGTCGGAGACGACGCCGCCGTCCTCGCGGTCCCCGCCTCGCTCGCCGTCTCGACGGACGCCCTCGTCGAGAGCGAGGACTTCGCCCCCGCCGCCGACCCGTACCTCGTCGGCCGCAAGGCGCTGAACGTGAACCTCTCCGACCTCGCCGCGATGGGCGCGGCGCCGCTCCACGCGCTCCTGACGCTCGGCCTGCCGCGCGAGACTCCGGTCGACTGGCTCGACGGCTTCCTCGACGGCTTCCGCGCCGCGGCGCGCGAGCAGGGCGTCGTCGTCGTGGGCGGCGACCTCACCGCCTCGCTCGAGCGCTTCGCCTCGGTCACCGTCCTCGGGCGCGTCCCCGACGAAGGGCCGCTCCGGAGGGGAGGAGCGAAGCCGGGCGACGAGCTCTGGGTCTCGGGGACTCTCGGCGCCGCCGCCGCGGGGCTCGAGCTCGTCCTCCGCGGGTACCGCCGCGACCGCGACGGGCGCGTGACCGCGCCCCGCGGCCACCGCGTCTCCCCCGCGCGGCGCGACGAGATCGCCCGCCTCCTTCGCCACCAGCTCGACCCTCGCCCGATGGTCGACCTCGGCCGCGCGCTCGCCGAGGGGGGGATCGCCTCGTCCGCGATCGACCTCTCCGACGGCCTCGCCCGCGACCTGCACCGCCTCTGCCGCGCCTCGGGCGCGGGCGCGTGCGTCGACCGCGGCGCGCTCCCGGTCGACTCGGGCCTCCCGATGCTCCCGGGCCTCTCCTCCGACCCGCTCGACCTCGCCCTCTTCGGGGGCGAGGACTACGGCCTCCTCTTCACCGTCCCCCCGGAGCGCGTCGGCGCGATGCGGAAGGTGGCCGCGCGCTTCGCCGTCCGCTGCATCGGCCGGATCGACGCGACGGCCGCCGTCGTCCTCGCGGGCGGCGACGCCTCCGCTCCGCTCCCCGACAGGGGCTTCGACCACTTCGAGAAGGCAGGGGGATGACGTTCCAGAGCCCGGGGCCGGAGCGCCGCGCGGAGGCTCCCCGCGGCGCGTGGGAGGCGCGGCCCCCGATCTCCCCGATCCCCGAAGAGGGGTGGTGGCCCCGCCTGCGCAACGGCTTCCTCGAGATGCTCGGCCGCCACGAGGAGCCGGAGAGGGTCGCGGCCTCGTTCGCGATCGGCGTCGCCATCGCCTTCTCGCCCTTCGTCGGCTTCCATTTCCTGCTCGCGATCGTCCTCGCGCTCCTGCTGAAGCTGAACAAGCTCGACGTCGTCCTCGGGACGCTCGTCGTCAACCCGCTCACGCTCGGCCCCGTCAGCGCCGCCGCGCTCCCGGTGGGCCGCTTCATCCTCCGGGCCCGGCACGAGGCGGTCATCCACATGCCGTGGGCCGAGCTTCTCCGGCCGAAGGCGTGGGCGCAGGCGGGGCCGGCGATGCGGACGATCGGCCTGCAGTGGGGCGTCGGGATGTTCGCCTTCTCGATCCTCTTCGGCAGCCTGACCTACCTCGTTCTCGTCCGCGTCCTCAGGCGCCGCCGCGCGCGCACCGTCGAGATCCCGCCCGACTTCGCGGACTGAAGTCGAGAATCTCAACACCACCCCACACCCGGGCATCGAGAGCCCGATTCCACGTTCAACCTCCTCGTCTCCAGAGGCTTGAGGCCAGCGAGCGCCCTTCGGCGGCCGTTGAGGAGTTCAGCACGCTCCTCCGGCCCCGTTTTCGCCTCCTTCGCCACAACGATCTCTCCCGAAATGACTTATCCGCCTTCCGCCGGCGCTGGCAGCGACCTTGCGATATCTCCGGCAGCGGGACGGGAAACAAACCCTCAACCCGCAGGAGGCTCCCCATGGTCGCTCTCGCCGTCATCCTCACCATCGTCCTCGCGCTCGCCATCGACAGCTTCGTCCTCGCCCGCCAGCGCAGGACCGCCGCCGCCGCTGAGCCCCTCCC
>JBDIBE010000178.1:0-6707 GCA_039812785.1 Thermoanaerobaculia bacterium
GTGATATCGTCCCGCCATGGCCCGGCCGCGCCTCCCCGAAGCTCGCATCGTCGACGACCGGCAGGTCCTGATCGTGCTCTCGTCGCGGGGCGAGGAGCGTCCGATCGAGGGCTTCGCCGGGGTCGCGACGGGCCGGCTCGTCCCTGCGGGGGCCTGGGCCGTCGTCGCCCTCGGGCTCGCCGCGGCGCTCCTCGTCCCGCGCCGCCGGGAGGAGGAGCGCTCCCCGGCCGGTCTCTCGGCCTGGGACGCCGCGACGCTCCTCTTCCTCCTCGCCCTCCTCGTCCCGGCCGTATTCCCCTACGTCCACTTCGACGCGAGGGCCATCTGGGGCTGCCGGGCGCTCGCGGTCGCCGGCTCGGGGTCGCTCGCCTCGCTCGGGGAGTGCTCCCACGGCTCCTACCCGCCCCTCTTCTCGCTCCTCCTCGCCCTCGGCGGGAAGGACCCCGTCCTCGGCGGGCGGCTCGTCGCGTGGCTCCTCGCCGTCTTCTCGGCGCTCTTCCTCCGGGGCGCCTTCGCCCGGCTCTCGCCTCGGCACGCCGCCGCCGCGACCCTCTTCGTCGTCTCGACCGGCTGGGTCTGGGTCTCCTCGGCGATGTACTACGCGAACGTCCCGCTCATGGCGTTCCTCGCGGGCGGGGCGGTCCTCGTCCTCGGAGAGGTCCCGCGGGCGAGGGGCGACGCCGCCCCCGGGCTTCCCGCGCGGCTCGCCGGCGCGCTCCTCCTCGCGGCGGCCGTCCTCGTCCGCCCCGACGGCTGGATCTACGCGGGCGCCCTCGGCTCCGCGGCGGCCTTCCTGGCGCTGGGCGGAAGGGCCCGCCCCGACTTCCTGCCGTTCGCCGGAGCGGCCCTCGGCTGGTGCACGTGGGCGCTCCGGCCCGACCTCCTCCGGTTCACGAACACCTTCACGGAGCACGCCTCGACGTGGCGGACGGCGGGAGCGACCGGGACGGAGGCGGTGCGGCGGATCGTGGCCGTCTCGCTCCACGTCCTCCAGGGCCTCTGGCTCGCGCACTGGGGGCTGGGCCTGACGATCTGGGTCCTCCTCTTCGCGGCCGTCGCGGCCCTCCGGCGCGGCCGCGCGGCGTCCGGCGCAACGGTCGCCTGGGGCGTCACCGCGTTCGCGGGCCTCGCGACCGTCCTCGCGCTCTACGCCGTCCTGCCGTTCACGGTCGACGTCGTCGCGGGAGTGGGCCTCGATCCGCCGAAGGACTTCCTCGGGAGCTGGGAGAACTTCGCGCGCGTCGGCGTCGGGCGGATGGTCGTCCACCTCCTCCCGGCCGGCGCGTTCTTCGTCCTCGCGGTCGTCGAGGACGCGGACTGAAGCCGCCGTCCTCCCCGCGCGATACTCCGCTCCGATGCCGTCCGAGGCCCCGCCCCCCGCCCCGAAGCGCTACGTCCTGAAGCGCGCCGCCCCGGCGAAGAGCTACCGGATCGACTACCGGCGGGAGCTGAACGCCGAGCAGCAGGCGGTCGTCTTCGCACCGGACGGGCCGACGGTCGTCGTCGCGGGGGCCGGGTCGGGGAAGACGCGGACGCTCGTCTACCGCGTCTCGCGCCTCGTCGAGGACGGGTACGCCCCCGAGTCGCTCCTCCTCCTCACCTTCACGAACCGCGCCGCGCGCGAGATGACGCGGCGGGTGGAGAGGCTCCTCGGGGCCGACCTCGCCCGGATGACGGCGGGGACGTTCCACTCCGTCGGCGCGCGGCTCCTGCGGCCGCACGCCGAGCTCCTCGGCTACCGGCCGAACTTCTCGATCCTCGACGCCGAGGACTCGAAGGACCTCCTCGAGTCCGCGACGTCCGACCTCGGCATCCCCGTCACCGAGCGGCGCTTCCCGAAGGGGGACCTCCTCCGCGCGATCGTCTCCTTCGCGGCGAACACGGGGCAGAAGGTCGACGCGGTGATCGGGCGCGACTACCCGCACCTCCTCTCGCAGCTCGAGCCGGTGAGGGCCGTCATCCGCCGCTACCTCGAGCGGAAGGTCCTCGCAAACGCGATGGACTACGACGACCTCCTTCTGAACTGGAAGAGGCTCCTCGACCTCCACCCCGAGGTGCGAAAGGCGTTCGCGCTCCGTTTCCGCGCGATCCTCGTCGACGAGTTCCAGGACGTGAACCGCCTCCAGTCGGAGATCGTCGACCTCATCGCGCAGGAGTCGCCCGGGCGGAACGTCATGGTCGTCGGCGACGACGCGCAGTCGATCTACTCCTTCCGGGGCGCCGACGCGGAGGCGCTCCTCGGCTTCCCCGACAGGTACTCCGGCGCCGCGATCTACCGCCTCGAGACGAACTACCGCTCGACGCCCGAGATCCTGAAGCTCGCCGACGCCTCGATCGCGATCAACTCCCGCCGCTACGAGAAGACGCTCGTCCCGACGCGCGAGTCCGGCGTCCCGGTCGCCGTCGTCGGCGCGCGGGACCTCCTCCAGCAGGCCGAGTTCGTCGCGCAGCGCGTCCTCGAGCTGCGCGACGAGGGGACGCCCCTCTCCGAGATCGGCGTCCTCTACCGCGCCCACTTCCAGGCGCTGGAGCTCCAGATCGAGCTCACGCGGCGCGGCATTCCCTACGAGATCCGCTCGGGGCTCCGCTTCTTCGAGCAGGCGCACGTGAAGGACGTCCTCGCGCACCTGCGCCTCCTCGTGAACCCGAAGGACGAGATGTCGTTCAAGCGGGCGCTGAAGCTCCTGCCGAAGGTGGGGGAGCGGACGGCGGCCGTCCTCTGGGAGGCCGTCTCCGACGCGCACGAGCCTCTCGCGGCCTTCCTCGCGCTCGAGCTCGGCAAGGCGCCCCCCGGCGCGCGCGCCGGCCTCCTCCGGTTCCGCGAGACGATGCGGACGCTGAAGAAGCCCTCGTACGTCTCGTCTCCCGCCGAGGCGATCCGCTACGTCGTCGAGGAGGGCGGCTACGGCGACGTCGCGAAGGGGAAGTTCCCGAACCACTCCGCGCGCCTCGACGACCTCGAGGCGCTCGCGCAGTTCGCCCTCGCCTACGACGACGTCGGCCGATTCCTCGAGGAGGTGACCCTCTTCGGCGACCCGGCCGGCGAGGACCAGGTCGCGGGAGAGGCGGACGACGAGCGTCTCGTCCTCTCCTCCGTCCACCAGGCCAAGGGGCTCGAGTGGAAGGCGGTCTTCGTCATCGGCCTCCAGGAGGACCGCTTCCCGAACCTCCGCGCCTCGCGGACCCCCGAGGGGCTCGAGGAGGAGCGCCGCCTCTTCTACGTCGCGGCGACGCGCGCGAAGGACGAGCTCCTCCTCGTCCACCCGCTCACCGCCTTCGACCGTTACGGCGTCGTCGTCGTCACCGAGCCGAGCCGCTTCCTCCGCGAGCTCCCGGAGGCCCTCTACGAGCGCTGGGTCCTCGACGAGACCGTCGACGCGGCTCTCCCCCCGGCCCCCGAGCGCCCCCGCCTCGCCGCCGACCCGACCCTCGACCCCGACGACGACGAGCCGGTCAACTAGGGGGCCTCAGCCAGGGGTCAGGTCTTGATTTTCTATTCTGCGGGGTGACGGCGGGCCCGGCGGCGACGGCTCAGGAGATCCCGAGGAGCCGCGCCGCCTCCGCCGCCGGGGCCATGTAGGCGCCCGCCTGCCGCTTGACGATCTTCCCGCTCGGCGTCGTGACGAGGAAGTGCGGGACGCCGCGGACGTTCGCGGCCTTCGCCCAGCGTCCGTCCGTGTCGAGGCGCGCGGGGCGGCCGATCTTCCGCGCCATGCCGAGGCACGCCGGCTCCTTGTCCATCCCGACGACGAAGACGGTCTCGTATCCCATCGGGGCGAGGTGCTCGGCCAGGGCGACGTCGCCGGGAAGCGAGGCGTTGCACGGCCCGCACCAGGGCGCCACGTAGACGACGAGGCAGCCCTTCGTCCCGCCGCACCAGATCCGCTCGCCCGGCTCGCCGGACGGCGTCCCCTCCGCGGTCGTGGCCGGAAGCGGGAGGTCGGGAAGGTAGGAAGGGCGCCGCAGCCAGAGGAGGGCGGCGCCGGCCGCGAGAACGAGGAAGGCGAGACGCCGGGGCGCGGAGCCGCGACGCGGGGCGGGCGACGGGCCGTTCGGAGGCGGAGGCGGGAAGCCGGGCGGAGGCTCGATCGTTCCCATGCCGGCGGATCGTAGCGCCGCGCCCGCGGACTAGGGCCGCGGCCTCGCCGCGCCCCGCGCGAGGACGGCCTCGACCTCGTCCGCGAGGAGCCCCGCGAGCCCCGGGAAGTCGTTGTGGGTCGCGTCGGCCACCTCGACGTACCGCGCCTCGGGCCGCGCGGCGGCGAGGCGGCGCCCCATCGCGACCGGGACGACGTCGTCGTGCGCCCCGTGGAGGACCACGAGCGGCGAGGAGACGCGGCCGATCTTCCCGAGCGAGTCGAACCGGTCGCGGACGACGAGCGGGGCGAGCGGACCCGCGACGATGCGTCCCATGTCGACGATCGAGGTGTAGGCCGAGACGAGGACTACGGCCGCCACCCGATTCCGCGTCGCGAGCTCGACGGCGACGCCCGAGCCGAGCGGGCGCCCGACGACGACGACGCGCGCGGCCGTCACGCCGAGCGCCCCGAGCGCGGCGAGCGCCGCCTCGCCGGCGGCGTAGAGCCCCTCCTCGGAGGGCGATCCGCCGAGCCCGCCGTAGCCGCGGTACTCCGCGAGGAAGACGCCGAGGCCGCGCGTGCGGAGCGCGTCCGCGAGCAGGAGGTTCTGCGCCGCCGCCTCGGCGTTCCCGTGGAAGTAGAGGAGGACGGGGCGGTCGGGCGACGCCGCCGGGAAGAAGGCGCCCGCGAGCCGGACGCCGTCGACGGTCTCGTACCGGGCGACGCTCCAGCCCTCGCCTTCCCGCGGCTCGGGGAACGGCGCCTGCGCGGCGGGGAAGATCATCGATCGGACGAGCGGCGTCAGCATGACGGCAGGGAGCGCGACGGAGGCGAGTATGGCCGCTCCGCAGCCGAGGCGGGAGGCGCGCCCGCGAAGTGGGATCACCGTTCCAGTGTAGGCGTCGAAACGGCGCCGGCCGCCGCTGGCTCCGCCGCGGGACCCGTGGCATCGTCCGCCGCCATGCCGACCCTCTTCGCGGCGGACGACACGTTCGCCCTCTGGGCGTTCCTCGCGGTCGGCGCGGCGGCCGCGATCTTCCTCGAGCAGCGCTACCGCTGGGCGGCCGCGGTGACGGGCGTCCTCCTCGCCCTCTTCTGGGGGATGCTCGGCGTCAACCTCCGCCTCGTCCCGGCCGAGTCGCCCGTCTGGGACGCCGTCTGGAGCCACCTCGTCCCGCTCGCGATCGCGCTCCTCCTCTTCGACGCGGACGTGCGCCGCATCTGGAGGGAGTCGGGGAGGATGTTCTGGATCTTCAACCTGAGCGCGCTCGGGACGTGCCTCGGCACCGTCCTCGCGGTCCTCCTCGCCGGCGGGGCGATCCCGGAGGTCGGCGCGGCGGCGGCCCTGATGACCGGCACCTACATCGGCGGGACGATCAACCTCGTCGCCCTCTCCGCTGCGCTGAGCCCCTCGAAGGAGCTCGTCAGCGGCCTCCTCGTCGCCGACAACGTCACGATGGCGCTGGCGTTCGGCGTCCTCGTCGCGCTGCCGGGGCTCGCCTCCGTGCGGAAGCGGTTTGCGCACCCGTTCGAGGACGCCGTGGAGGCGGACGCGGACGCCGGCGGCGGGGGGCGGACCCGCGCCGCCGCCTTCTGGAAGCCGAAGGAGGTCTCGCTCGCCGGCCTCGCGGGGGCGCTCGCCGTCGCGCTCGGGGCGGTCGCCGTCTCCGTCGCGATCGCCGACGCCGTCCGCTCGCTCCCCGGCGCGCCGGGGCTCCTGAAGCAGACGCTCGGGCAGAAGTACCTCGTCCTGCCGGTCGTCATGGCCGGCGTCGCCACGGCGTTCCCGAAGCGCCTCGCGGCCCTCCGCGGCGCGCACGAGATGGGGACGCTCGTCATGTACCTCTTCTTCGTCGTCGTCGGCGTCCCGGCGAGCGCCGCGGCCCTCGCCGAGCGCGGCCCGGCGCTCTTCCTCTTCACGAGCGTCATCGCCGCCGTGAACGTCGTCGTCACGCTCGGCGCGGCGAAGCTCTTCCGCTTCTCGATCGAGGAGGCCGTCCTCGCCGCGAACGCGACGCTCGGCGGCCCGACGACGGCCGCGGGGATGGCGGTGGCGAAGGGGTGGGACGGACTCGTCCTCCCCGCGATCCTCGTCGGCGTCTGGGGCTACGCGATCGGGAACTGGGTCGGCCTCCTCGCCGGGCGGATGGCCGGGGCGCTGTAGGAGGGCGGTGCGGGCGCCAGCCCCGGGGGCGGTCCGCCGGCGCCGCGGGGTCGGAGGGCCGCCGCCGTTGGTCGTCCTTCCGGGCTTTCCCGAATTGACTTCCGGGCATCCCGCGCGCAGAACCGCGCGGTGAAGCTCCGGCTCCTCGGGACGCTCCTCCTCGGGCACCTCACGACCGACCTCGCGCAGGGGATGATCCCCGCGCTCCTCCCGTTCTTCATCGCCGAGCGGGGCCTCAGCTACGCGGCCGCGGGCGGGCTGGTGCTCGCCGCGACGGTCGCCTCGTCGATCGTCCAGCCCGCCTTCGGCTGGTTCGCCGACCGCCGGCCGTCGCCCTGGCTCGTCCCGGCGGGCGTCGCGACGGCCGGCGTCGGCGTCGCCCTCGCCGGGGGCGCTCCCTCCTACCCGCTCATCGCGGCCGCCGTGGCGTTCCACGGCCTCGGCGTCGCGGCGTTCCACCCGGA
>JBDIBE010000179.1:0-6696 GCA_039812785.1 Thermoanaerobaculia bacterium
GATCTCGGGCGGCACGGCGCTCCAGCGGGCGCTCGCGGCCGAGGCGTGGGAGGCGGCGCGCCTCCTCCTCGAGGCAGGGGCCGGTGCCGGGGTCGCGGCGCCTCCGCTCCCGCCTCCGCTCGTCCTCGCCTCCGAGAGCGGCCACGCGCCGAGCGTCTCGCTCCTCCTCGGGCTCGGGGCCGACCCGAACGCCCGCGCCGCCGGGGGCCTCGCGCCTCTGAAGGCGGCCGCCTGGAACGGCCAGGCGGAGGCGACGCGGCTCCTCCTCCTCGCCGGGGCCGACGCGAAGACCGACCGCGCCGCCCTCCTCGCCGGCCGTCCGGGGCAGCCGCTGACGCCCGAGGTGAGGAAGCTCCTCCTCCACCCGCCGAAGCCCGCCGCGAAGCATGCGCGCTAGCGCGCATGCCTTCGCGCCCGGCCTGGGCTAGCATCCGCCGTCCTTCCCGTAAGGAGCGAGACACGGAGCACAGGAGGCCCCGCCTCATGCAGGGAGACGTCGTCGGACACGTCCCGCTCGGCCAGGCGCAGCGGCGGGTCGTCGCCGCCCTCGACGCGGCGCTCGCGCTCGGGAGCGCGGCCGTCATGGCCGCGTGGCTCGCGGGGCGCCCCGTCCTCTACACGGAGTCCGCGCCCGTGATGTCCGGCTTCACCGCCTTCTCGCTCCTCATCATGGTCTCCGTGCGCCAGGCGCGGCTCCGCCTCGCCACGTGGCCGATGGCGCTGAGCCTCGCGATGACCGGCCTCGTCCTCGGCGGGAACGTCTCGTCGATCGTCATGCTCGCGATGACGCCCCCCGAGCTCTGGGCGAGCTTTCCCGGGCTCGTCCTCACCTCGACGATGACCTCGGCCGGGCTCGTCCTCTTCTGCGCGTACGACCTCGTCATCGCGCTCCGCGAGACGCCGGAGCAGGCGTTCCTCATGGACGACGTCCTGATCCACCTCGCGCTCGTCCCGGGCGGGCTGAGCCTCCTCGGCTACCTCCTCGGGAACCCCACCTACCTGAGCGTCCACGCCGACCCGCGGGTCGGCATCTCGCCCCTCGAGATGGCCTTCCTCGGGCTCTACGCGGCGGCCGCGATCCTCTCGAACCCGCGGCTCTTCCTCTGGCGCTTCCTCGCCGCGGGCTGGACGAACCGGCTCGTCTTCGCGGGGCTCTTCGCGAACCAGTTCGCCGCGCCGCTCGTGGTCGCCCTGCTCCTCTCCCGCCCCGGCGCGAAGGGGCCCGGCGTCGAGCTCTTCGTCATGCTCGCCGGCGTCGTGACGACGATCTCGTTCCTCCTCCTCCAGGCACGGCTCGCCCGGCGAGCCCGCGCCGCGGCCGCGGGGGCCTGAGAGCCGGGCAGGGGCGCGTCAGGAGAGCTCGGCGAAGACCGGGGCGTGGTCGGAAGGGAGCTTCCCCTTCCGCTCGTCGCGGTCGATGAACGCGCCGGTGCACCGGGAAGCGAGGGACGGGGCGAGGAGGACGTGGTCGATCCTCAGGCCGTCGTTCTTCGGGAAGCCGAGCATCCGGTAGTCCCACCAGGAATAGTGCCCGCCCTCCGCGTGGTGGAGGCGGAACGAGTCGACGAGGCCGGCGGCGAGGATCGCCGCCCACGCGGCGCGGACGTCGGGGTGGCAGAGGACGGAGCCGGCCCAGGAGGCCGGGTTCGCGACGTCGCGCTCGTCCGGGGCGATGTTGAAGTCGCCGCAGAGGACGAGGGGCGGACCGGCCGCCTGACGGCCCGTCCAGGCCGCGAGCCGGGCCAGCCACCCGAGCTTGTAGGGCCACTTCTCCGACCCGACCTCCTTGCCGTTCGGGATGTAGGCCGACGCGACCCGGAGGCCGCCCACGGTCGCGGCGACGAGCCGGGCCTGGCTCTCGTCTCCGCCGTCGCCGAAGCCGGTCTCGACGTCGCGCGGCTCCTCGCGCGAGAGGATCGCGACCCCGTTGTAGGTCTTCTGCCCGAGCACGGCGGCGTGATAACCGGCCGCGAGGAGCTCCTCCGCCGGGAAGCCGGGAGCCTCGGTCTTCAGCTCCTGGAGGCAGACGACGTCGGGGCGGTGCCGCGCGAGGAAGGCGAGGAGCCTCTCCTTCCGGGCCTTCACCGAGTTCACGTTCCAGGTCGCGACCCGCATCGTCCCTCCGCGCGCCCGCCGGGCGCGCGGGGATTCTACGAGGAGGCTTCCGCCGCGTCGGCCGCCTCGAGCTCGCGCGCGATGAAACCCGCGAGGGCGCCGCGCGCCTCCTCGGAGGGATCCATGAACTCGATGCCGAGCTGCGAGGCGACCTCGCCCTTCCCCGGCTCGCGACGGGCGTAGGCGACGCGCCCTTCCATCGGAACGAGACCGTCCCCGAGCGCCAGCTCGAGCCCGAAGCGGGCCCCTTCGGAGGCCTCGAAGGCGGACTTCACGAGCATCCCGGAGAGGCTCAGCTTCAGGACCTCGAACTCGTACCGCGCCTCGAGGTCGGCGAGCTGCAGCGCCTCTGCCCGGAAGCGGCCCGTCAGCCTCTCGTGGGGCGCGAGGACGACGTGGTGCTCGAGGAACCCGAGGAGCCCCTGCGCCTTCTCGGTGAAGACGTCGTCGAAGGCGAGGCCGGCGACGTAGACCGCGCGGGGCTCGGACCCCGGCGCAGGGCGCGCGCTCGAGAGGCGGCACCAGCGGATCGTCCCGGTCACGTCACAGGCCTCGTCGTCGCCGACGAGGCGGATCGCGTACGGGCGCCCCATCTGGAGACGCTCGGAGGACTCGAGGGCGAGGCCGGCGACGCTCAGGTTGCGCACCTGCACCTTCGTCCGGAAGAGCAGCGCTCCGTGGACGTCGTGAACCTCGTAGCGCCTGTGTCGGCGCTGGCCAGCGTGCGGCATGGTCGCCTCCGGGACGGTCTCGGATCCGGGACGGGATTGCGCCCTGATTATGACCCCTCGCCGCCGGGGGACCCTACACTTCCTCCGTGCCGGACGCGCTCCCCGCCCCCCTCCTCCCCGACCCGGACGAGGTCGCGGCCGCGGCGTCGATCCTCTCGGCCGCCCGGTCGGTCCTCTTCGTGACCGGCGCGGGGATCTCCGCCGACTCGGGCCTCCCGACCTACCGCGGCGTCGGCGGCCTCTACGAGGCGGAGGACCCGGACGAGGGCCTCCCGATCGAGGTCCTCCTCTCAGGGGAGACCTTCGCCCGGAGCCCCGGGAAGACCTGGAAGTACCTCGGCGCCATCGAGCGGGCCTGCCGCGGAGCGCGTCCGAACCGCGCCCACGAGGCGATCGCCGCGCTCGAGTCGACCGGCCGGCGGGTCACGGTCCTGACCCAGAACGTCGACGGGCTCCACCGCTCCGCCGGCTCGACGGACGTCATCGAGATCCACGGCGACCTCCACGACCTCCGCTGCACCCGCTGCCCGTGGACGGAGCGCGTCGCCGACTACTCCGCCCTCGAGCTTCCACCGGGCTGCCCCCGCTGCTCGGCCGTCGTGCGGCCGGAGGTCGTCCTCTTCGGGGAGATGCTCCCCTCCGCCGCCGTCGATCGGCTCGAGGACGCGCTCCGCCGGGGCTTCGACGCCGTCTTCTCCGTCGGCACGACGAGCCTCTTCCCTTACGTCGCCGCGCCCGTCCTCCTCGCCCGCTCCCGGGGCGGGAGGACGGTCGAGGTGAACCCCGCGGAGACGACCGTCTCGGACGTCGTCGACGTCCGGCTCCGCTGCGGCGCGGCGGCGGCGCTCGGCGCCGTCGCCGCCTCCATCGACCGGACCGGCATCCGCTAGACTCCCCGCCGAACAAGGGACGAAAGCGAGGACCAGATGACGCTGCGGCTGCGAATCGTCTCCGCCGACGGTCGCCGTTTCGAGCACGACGTGCCGGGAGACTCGCTCGTCGTCGGCCGCTCCTCCCGCGCCGACCTCGCCCTCGCCGACCGCGCTCTCTCGCGCGAGCACGCGCGCCTCTCGCGCGATGCGGAGGGGTGGTCGGTCGAGGACCTCGGCTCGCACAACGGGACGCGCCTGAACGAGGCTCCGGTCGAGGGGGTCCGCCGCCTCCACGACGGCGACACGATCTCCGTCGGCGGGAGCGTGATCGTCGTCGAGCTCCACGGCGACGACGCCCATTCCTCGGGCGACTCTGTCATCTACCGCCCCGCCAAGGACCTCCTGCAGTCCGTCTCGGGCGCGACGGACGTCTCGGGGATCGCGGGCGCCGGGAAGAAGGCGGCCGACCGCCTCCACATGCTCAACCAGGTCAACCAGGCCCTCGCGAGCTCGATCTCCCTCGAGGACCTCCTCGAGCTGATCCTCGACCGCGCCTTCGTCCACCTGAAGCCCCAGGAGGCGGCGATCTACCTGCGCGACCCTGCCGGGAACGACGTCTGCGCCGCTCGGCGGACGACGCCCGGGCGCGAGTCGCGGCCGATGCACTCGAGGAGCCTCCTCCACGAGGTGATCGACAAGGGGATGGTCGCCCACGTCGTCGACTCGGCCGTCGACGAGCGCTTCGCCGAGAGCAGGAGCCTCATGATGTCGGGCCTCCGGAGCTTCATCGCGGCCCCGCTCCTCGACGCGCAGGGGGCGCTCGGGATGATCGTCGTCGGCGCGGCGCTCGGGGTCAGGAGCTTCAAGGACGAGGACCTCGAGCTCCTCGTCTCGCTCGCCTCCGTCGCGGCCCTGAGGATCCGCAACGTCCGGCTCGTCGCCGAGGCGATGGAGCGGCAGCGGCTCGAGCAGGAGGTCCGCCTCGCGCGCCAGATCCAGGTCGCGCTCCTGCCGGCCACGCTCCCCGTCGTCCCGGGCTGGGAGCTGCACGGCGGGAACATGCCGTCGCGCGGCGTCTCGGGCGACTTCTACAAGCTCCTCGTCCGCGGCGACGGGAGGACGTTCGCGCTCTTCGTCGCCGACGTCTCGGGCAAGGGGGTCGCGGCCTCGCTCCTGACCGCCTCCCTCGAGGCGCTCTCTGCTCTGCCGCTCGAGGGGAGCGAGCCTCCCGACCGGATCTGCGAGCAGGTCGGCGCGCTCCTCCACCGGAGGACCCCGCCCGAGAAGTACGCCACCGCGTTCCTCGGGACGCTCGACCCGGAGACGGGGGCGCTCTCCTGGACGAATGCGGGGCACAACCCCGCGCTCCTCCTCCGCGCATCCGGCGCTCGCGAGTGGCTCAAGGCGTGCGGCGTGCCGCTCGGGCTCCTCCCCGGCGCGCGCTACGCGACGAACGTGACGACGATGGAGCCGGGCGACGCGCTCCTCGTCTACACCGACGGGATCACCGAGGCGCTGAACCCCGAGGACGAGGAGTTCGGCGAGGCGCGTCTCGTCGAGGCGGCCGCGCGCCACGCGAGCCTCTCGCTCCGCGAGATGGCGGCCGGGCTCGAGAAGGAGCTCGACGCCTTCGCGCGCGGGGTCCCCTTCCACGACGACCGGACCCTCGTCATCGTCCGGCGGAGCCGGTGAGGGGGGCGGGCATGTTCCTGCGCGTCGTCCGGATGAAGCTCCGGGAAGGGAGCGTGTGGGCGTTCCGCGAGTACTACGAGGGGCGCATCGTGCCGGCCCTCGAGGCGACGAAGGGGTGCGTCTTCGCCGCGCTCCTCCGCCCGGCCGCGGCCCAGGGGGACAGCTGCGACTCCCTGACGCTCTGGGAGAGCGCCGCCGACGCCGACGCCTACGTCGACGGCGGCCTCTACGACGAGCTCCTCGACGGCGCGGACCCCTTCCTCGCGAGCGTCACGGAGTGGCGCGCCGACCTCTCGCGCCTCGAGCCCGAGCGAAGGCCGCCGCTCCCCGACCCCGAGGTCGAGACCTTCCCCGTCGAGGTGGCGCACGAGGCCGAGCCGGACGGGGCGCCGACGCTCTTCCTCCGGATCGTCGACCACAGGATCGAGCCGGCCCGCTTCGAGGCCTTCTGCCGGACGTACGACGAGGAGATCGCCCCCGCCCTCCTCGAGACGCCCGGGTGCCTCGCGGCCTACTTCGTCGAGGGCTCGCAGGGGAAGTCGCGCGCCCTCTCGATCACGTTCTGGAGGGACGAGGCGAGCGCGATCCGGTACGAGTCGACCGGCCGCTTCGACGTCCTCGCCGCGAAGGTGCAGCCCTTCCTCTCGGGCGTCTACCAGTGGCGGCTCTCCCTCTCGACGGGGAGCGTCGACCGGACGATCCGGGGCCGCGACCTCGATGTCGCCGGGTTCCACGTCCTCGCGGGGAGGCGGCTCGAGCGCCGCGGGGGCTGAGCCGCCTCACCCCTCCGCGAGCGCCAGGAGCTCGTCGACGATCTTCAGCGTCAGGCCCCAGATGACGCGTCCGCGGTACGTGTAGCACGGCATCGGGAGCGGCAGGCCGGCCCGGACCCACGTGAAGGAGCTCCGGTTGCCGCGGTCGAGGAGGAACGCGAGGGGCACCCAGAGGGCTTCCTGGACCTCCCTCGCGTCGATCGTCAGCGCCGGCTCGCCGTCGACGGCGAAGGCGAACGGCACGACGCTGTGAGGCACCGAGCCGAGCGGGAGGTGCGTCCGCACCTCGGAGAGGCGCCCCAGCGGGCGCCCGGCGGACTCGAGGTCGAGCCCGATCTCCTCGCGCGCCTCGCGGAGCGCCGCGGCGAGGGGAGTTGCGTCGCCCGCGTCGACGCGCCCGCCCGGGAGCCCCATCTGCCCCGACCACGGGTCGCGCGGGTGCTCGGCCCGCCGGATGAAGAGGAGCTCGGCCCCCTCGCCGCCGTCCCGGAGGATCGCCGCGACGGCCGCCTT
>JBDIBE010000180.1:0-6685 GCA_039812785.1 Thermoanaerobaculia bacterium
CGCCCTCCTCCTCGTCGGGCCGCTCTCGCATCGCCTCCTGTCGCTCGGGGCGCCGCTCGTCGCGCGCCTCTTCCCGGTGGCCGGGCGCCTCGCCGCCGACGCCCTCCTCTCGGCCCCGCGAAGGAGCGCCGGGACGGTGACGGCGATGGCGCTCGCGCTCACCTTCGCGGTCGGGATCGGCGGCTACATCGAGGCGACGACGGCGACGCTCGTCCGCTGGATGCGCGACGTCCTCACCTCCGACATCTACGTCCGCGCCTCGGCGAACTTCGCCCGGCCCGACTCCCGCTTCGCTCCGGAGGTGAAGGACGAGCTCGCGTCGATCCCCGGCGTGAGGTCGATCGAGTCGTACCGCGGCTCCCGGCTCGAGTACCGGGGCGAGACGATCGTCCTCTCCTCGATCGAGATGGAGCCGATGCTCGACCGGACGCGGCACGACTGGGTCGCGGGGAGCGAGGAGGCCGCGCGGCGCGAGGTGGGGCGGGGCGGCTCCTGCACCGTCTCCGACAACTTCGCGCGGAAGTTCGGGATGGGGGTCGGAGACGTCGTCGAGCTCCCGGGCCCGCGCGGGGACGTCCGCTTCCCGATCGCGGCGATCGTGAAGGACTACACCTCCGACCGCGGGACGGTCTTCGTCGACCGGAGGACGTACCTCGCCGCCTTCGGCGACGACCGGGTCGACGTCTTCGACGTGAACCTCCTGCCCGGCGCGGACGCGGGGAAGGTCCGCGACGCGATCCGGGGGAGGCTGCAGGGCCGGATGCCGGCGCTCGTCTCGACGCGGCGCGAGTTCGTGGCCGACGTCGAGAAGGCGATCGACGCCTTCTACGCCCTCATGCAGGTGACGCTCGTCCTCGCGCTCTCGGTCGGCGTCCTCGGCATCGTCACCGCGCTCCTCATCTCGGTCGTCGAGCGGACGCGCGAGATCGGGCTCCTCAAGGCGCTCGGCGCCCTCGGCGCGCAGGTGCGGCGGAGCGTCGCGCTCGAGGCGCTCGCCCTCTCGGCCTCCTCGTTCCTCCTCGCGCTCCCGCTCGGGACGCTGCTCGCCCTCTTCGTCGAGAAGACGGTCGCGGCCGCCTTCGCGGGGTGGAGCCTTCCCCACGAGACGCCGTGGCTCCTCCTCGGCCAGCTCGTCGTCGCGCTGCCGCTGCTTTCCGCCGCCTCGGCCTGGGTCCCGGCGCGTCAGGCGGCGCGGACGCCGGTCACCGAGGCCCTCGAGTACGAGTAGGCCTCCCCGGGGCGCTCAGGGGAAGGGCCGCAGGCGGTGGATCCGCGTCGCGACCCGCCCCGACGGCGCGACCTCGCTTCCCCCGTGCGCCTCGAGGTGGCTGTTCCCGACGTAGAGGAAGGCTTCGCCGAGGAGGTCGCCCGTCGTGGGGATGCTCCAGAGCGGGTTCCCGGCCTCGACGACGTCGGCGCGGACGACCGCCGTCGCGCCGGGAGCGAGGTCGATCCGGAGGATCCGGGCCGTGCCGAGGGCGTTCTGGATCGCGACGAGCGTCCGGCCGCGCGCCGAGAGGCCGTCGATGCCGCCGAGCGGGAAGAACGTCGGCGCGACGAGAGGCGTCGCCGCTCCCGTGACGTCGAGGGCCGTCAGGCCGCGGGAGTCGGCGACGACGAGCCGGCCGTCGACGAGGGCGATCCCGTTCGGCTCGCGGAACGAGGCGGGAAGCGCGACGAGCTCGGAGGCTCCGGGGGCGAGGCGGTGGACGAGGCCGGCGTCGCTGTCGGTGACGAAGACGGTCCCGTCGTCGCCCACGGCGACGTCGTTCAGGAGGTGGCCGGCCGCGGCGATCGCCGCGGCGCGGCGTTCCGCTCCCGTCGCGAGGTCGAAGGCGTGGAGGGCCGAGCGCGGCGGCTCGCCCTTCCGCGCGTTCGAGGCGGCCCAGAGGATGCCGCGCCGGACGTCGACCTCGAGGCCGAGGACCTCCCCGAGGCCCGGCGTCCCCTCCGGGACGAAGTCCCGGGCCTCGCCCGCGGGCGAGACCCGGACGATCTTCCGTCGCGCGATGCTCCCGACGTAGATCGTGCCGTCGCGGGGGTCGGCGGCGATCCCCTCGGGGATGAGGCCCTGCTCCGGCAGCGTCACGGCGATCTCCGAGAGCGCCGTCCGCGGAGCGCGGGCGGCGACGCGGGCGACGAGCGCGGCGAGCTCGGGCCTTCCCGCGAGGGCCGGGAAGTCGCCGGGGTCGACGGGAAGGTCCCAGCCGTCGCGGTCGAGCGCCTCGAGGAGGCCGAGCGCCTCATCGGCGTGGCCGTCCCGGCTCGCTCTCCAGGCATCGACGAACCGCTGAGAGGGGTCCGTGCGCTGGGCGACCGGGGCCGGCCGGTGGGCGACCGGCGCGTCTTTTCGGCAGGCGGCGGAGAGGACGAGCGCGGCGAGGGCGGGCGCGAGGGCGGCGGGCCTCATGCCGGGAGCTACGCGGGCGCCGGGCGGGGGTTTCACGCCGGAGCAGGTGGGACGGGCTATCGTCGGCACGAGGTGACCGCTTGAGCCGGAGCCCGCGACGGATCGTTCCCGCCCTCCTCGCCCTCCTCGCCGCCGCCCCCGTGCCGGCCGGCGCCGACGAGGCGCGCGACCTCCTCGTGAAGTCCGAGGCGCGGCACCGGACGAAGAGCCAGGAGTACGAGGGAGACCTCGCCGTCACCTCGAAGGACGGCAAGGAGCGGAGGAAGAGCTGGCGGAGCTACCGGCTCGGCTACGCCGGCGACTCGAAGCTCCTCATCCGCTTCACGGCGCCGCCCGAGGTGAAGGGGGTCGGCTTCCTCTCCCTCCCGCGCCCCGGGAAGAACCCCGACCAGTGGCTCTACCTCCCCTCGATGAAGCGCGAGCGGCGAATCGCCGCGCAGGACCGGAGCGCCTCGTTCGTCGGCACCGACTTCAACTACGAGGACATGGAGGAGCTCGACCACGAGAAGTACGATGTACGCCTCCTCCCCGACGAGACGGTCGCGGGGCAGCCCTGCTTCGTGATCGAGGCGCGCCCGCGGGCCGAGGCGGGGAAGAGCCTCTACGAGAAGAAGCTCCTCTACCTCCGGAAGGACATCCTCTACCTCGTCCGGATGGACCTCTTCCGCCCGGGCGAGAAGGAGCCGGGCAAGCGCCTCCTCCTCGAGGACGTCGTCCTCGTCGACGGCCGCCACGTCGCGAAGAGGATGACGATGCACGACCTCGGCAAGGGCGGAACGACGGTCATCCGCCTCGAGAGGCTCGCCTTCGACCGCCCGCAGCCCGAGGGGCGCCACACGCTTCAGAACCTCGTGCGAGAGGGGGGCGACTGAAAGGATGGTAGGATTTCTGCCATGGGAGCTGCCATCCTGACGACCATCGATTCGGCCGGACGGCTCGTCATCCCGAAAGCCATCCGGGAGGAGGCGGAGCTCGCGCCCGGGGCGCCCCTGCGGATCGAGGTGTTCGACGGGAGGGTCGAGATCTCGCCGGCCCCTCGCGAGGTCGTCCTCGAGCGTCGGGGCCGGTTGAGCGTGGCCGTCCCGCGAGAGCCCTCGGAGCCGCTGCCGGAGTCGCTCGTGCGCGACACGCTCGAGGCCGTCCGCTCGGGAGAGCGGCCGGGGCGCTGAGGTGAGGACGGCCGTCGACTCGAGCGTCCTCGTCGCGGCCCTGCTCACCTGGCACGAGAGGCACGCGGCGGCGCGCGACGTCGTCGAGCGGCTCCTCGCCGCGCCGGAGGACATCGTCCTGGCCGCGGACGTCCTCCTCGAAACCTACTCGGTCCTCACGCGCCTGCCGGCGCCGCACAGGCTCGCCCCGGCGGACGCCGAGGGTCTCCTTCGCGAGAACTTCCGCCGGTGCCGGACGGAGTCCCTCTCCGGAGGGCAGTCCTGGGCTCTCCTCCGGTCGCTCCCGGAGCGCGGGATCGCCGGGGGAACGGTCTACGACGCCCGCATCGTGGCGGCGGCCCTCAAAGGGGGCGCTGCCAGGATCCTCACCTTCAACGTCCGCCACTTCGAGCGCCTCGTGCCCGAGGGGCTCGAGGTCGTCGTCCCTGGGGCGTGACAGGCTCCGCGTTGCCGCGATCGCCGAGGGCGAGGCGAGCGCCGGCGAGCCTCGCGGCGATCGTTGCGGCGGCGGCGATCTCGTGGCCTGCCCCCGCCCAGACCTTCAGCGGCTTCGTCGAGGCGAAGGGGTGGGGCTTCGCCGACCGCGCGCTCCCGCGGGAGCCGTGGGTCGTCGGGATCGCGACGGCGCAGGCGACGTTCGAGGCGAGGCTCTCGGAGACGCTCCGCCTCTCGGCGACGGCGCGGGGGGAGCTCTGGTCGACGGGCGACCGCGACCTCTTCCTCGACCTCGCCGACCGCGACCTCCGGCGGGCGCCGCTCTCCCTCCGCGAGGCGTGGCTCTCGTGGAGCGTCGCGCCGACGGTCGACCTCGAGGCGGGGCGGTTCCTCCTCGGGTGGGGGAAGACCGACGGCTACTCGCCCGCCGACGCCTTCCTCCCGCGCGACCTCTCCGACCCCTACGCCGACGAGAAGCTGCCGCTCTGGGGGCTCCGCGCGCGCGGGCAGGCGGGCGCGCTCCGCTTGGACGGCGTCTTCGTCCCGCTTGGAACGCCGTGGCGCGTCCCGGTCTCCTCGCCCCGGTTCGCGCCGGTCGAGGAGACGGTGGCGGGCTACCCGGTCGTCCTCGCCGACGGGAGCGTCGACCTGCCGCGAACCGGCTGGGGGGCGCTCCGCCTCCTCGCGACGTTCGGCGACTGGGACGTCGGGGCGTGGGGGAGGACGGGCGTCCGCCCCGCGCCTCTCCTGACGCCGCGGCCCGACCGCGCTTACCTCGACCGCGACGCGGTCGCCCTCCCGGCCGACCGCCGGTTCGCGCGCGAGGACGCCGCGGGCGTCGAGCTCTCGCGCGTGACGGGCGCCTGGGTCCTCCGCGCCGAGGGCGCGGTCCTCTCCTCGGACGACCCTTCCCTCGGAGACGCGCTCATCTGGACCGTCGGCGCCGAACGCGCCTTCGGGGACGGGACGCTCCTCGTCACCTTCGCCGCGAACGCGCGCGGCACGCCGGTCGACCCGCTCCTTCTCTTCGACAGGGCGATCCTCCCGGCCGCGATCGCAGTCTGGCAGCGGACGGAGCGGTGGGGGAGCTGGCGCCTCGTCTGGACCCAGGGGCTCGCGCACGGCGACGGCCTCGCGAAGGCCGAGGCCTCCTGGAACGCGACGGACGCGCTCGCCCTCTCGCTCGGGGCCGACCTCCCGTACGGCTCGCGGTTCGGCCCCTTCGGTGCGCGGCCCGACCTGAAGCGGGCGCGGGCCGGGGCGCGCTTCTCGTTCTAGGAGCGGCGCGCCGGGGCTGGTAGCGTCGGGGGATGACGCGCGCGCCGCTCCTCCTCGCACTCGTCCTCTCGCTCCCCGCGTTCGCCGACGACTACCCCGGCGCCGTCACCTCGACGGTCGTCCTGAAGACGACGAGGACGGCCGCTGGCCAGCCGGTCGTCTACCCGTCGGGCGGCGCGCCGGAGGTGACCGCCTCGGTCGTGACGATCGCCCCCGGCGCCGAGACGGGCTGGCACACGCACGCCGTCCCGCTCTACGTCTGGGTCGTCGCCGGGACGGTGCGGGTCGAGTACGACGGCGCGCCGTCCGTGACGGCGAAGGCGGGAGAAGCGCTCGTCGAGGCGGTCGGCGTCGCGCACAACGGCCGGAACGAGGGGAGCGAGCCGGTGCGGCTCCTCGTCTTCACGACGGGCCTCGAGGGGAGGCCGAACGTCTCGAAGGCGGCGCGCCCCTCGCCCGCTCCGCGCTGAGCCCGCGGCCTACGGCGCGATCTCGACCGCGTCGACGACGAAGTACTCGGTCTCGGCGAAGCAGGACGTCGGGACGCCCTTGTGCTGCTCGTAGGTGAGCGACACGCGCTTTCCCATCAGCGCGTTGATCTTCTTCACGACGGCCTCGTCGCGGACGGAGAAGGCGAACGTCTCCTGGAGCGAACCGGGCATGTTGACGATCGCGAGCTCGCCCTCCCACGTCTTGCAGACCCAGCCGCGCTTCGAGAACTTCTGGATGTACCCCGCGCGCGAACCGCTCGAGTACGACCAGTGGAGCGTGAACCACGTGTACCCGGCGAAGAGGAGGATCGGCAGGACGACGGCGGCGACGGCGACCTTCGCCAGGATCCCCCGGGCCTTGGACGGGGCCTTCGCGGGCGTCGGCCCGGGCGTCTCGCTGCTTGCCATTCTCGTCCTCCGCGGGGCGGATTATTCCACCCCCGCGAGGCCGTCGATTCCCGTACCCTCCGCCGCATGGCGAAGCGGATCGAACCCTGCCGGAAGAGCCCCGAGGAGCGGCTCGACGACCTTCTCTCGGGCCACCGCGAGGCCTCCCTCCGGGCCGAGGGGGCGAAGTACGTCGCCCGCGCCATCGCCTCCTCCGACTCGATGCCGAACGGCGTGAAGTTCTTCGCGTACGCCCTCCTCGCGGCCGACGCCCCGGACGAGGACGAAGCCCTCGAGGCGCTCGCGACGGCCGAGGGCTACCTCGACGTGGCGCGGGAGGACCTCGGGCGGCGCTTCGCGAAGGAGCTGCCCCAGCTCCGCTTCCTCGAGCGCGGCATCGCGCTCCGGAGCGACAGGGCCGAGTTCGAGGAGGCGCTCCGCCTCTGCGACCTCGCGCTCGCGCTCGGCCTCGGCGAGGCCTACGCGAGGAAACGGGCCTCGCTCGCGCGGATGGT
>JBDIBE010000181.1:0-6679 GCA_039812785.1 Thermoanaerobaculia bacterium
GCCTCGGGCTTGGAGAGGAGCGCGAGCGCCCCGAGGACGCCCGCGAGCGCGACCCGCCCCGAAGAGGCCGCGAGGAGAGAGCCCCACGCGAAGCCGACCGCGAGGAGCGCCGCCATCGCGTACGGGGCGACGAGGGCGCCGTTCTCGGGCGCGAAGGCGAGGACGCCGACGGCGACCGCGGCCGCCGCCGCGCCCGGCGCGGTCGGAAGGAACCGCCGCCCCGCGAAGAGGATCGCCGCAAGCGTCGTCGCGGAGGCGGCGAGCGCGAACCCGACGTACGTCGCGACGGTCGCGCCGAAGGCGCGGAACGCGTCGGCGACGGCGTACGGCGCGAGCGGCCCGTAGTAGTAGCCGACGTCCTTCCAGAGGCGCTCCCCCGCGGCGAGGCGCATCGGGACCGTCCACTCCCGGCTCAGGTCCCCCTGGAAGGACGCCCAGCGAAGCCAGGAGAGGGCCGCGAGGGCGACGAAGAGGAGCGCCGCGAGGGCCAGGTCGACCCTTCTCGCGAGCGAAGCGGATCGCACGCTTCATTGTCTCCCCTTCCGGCCTGATGCAAACGCATCAGAGCCCGGGGACGGACCTCCACTTTCGGTGCCTTTGCCCGATTCCAAGGAAGGCGCGCTGGAGAGATGATGCACGGGCCGTGGCGGGCTCCACGCCTGCCCGCGAATCCACAGGAGGATCTCTTCATGACAACGAGACCGATGGTCACCCTGGACGGGAACGAGGCTGTCGCCTCGGTCGCCCACCGGGTCAGCGAGGTGATCGCGATCTACCCGATCACCCCGTCTTCCACGATGGGCGAGTTCTCGGACGAGTGGTCCGCCCAGGGGAAGAAGAACGTCTGGGGGACCGTGCCCCTGGTGTCCGAGCTGCAGTCCGAGGGGGGCGCGTCGGGCGCCGTCCACGGGGCCCTCCAGGCGGGAGCGCTGACGACCACGTTCACGGCGTCGCAGGGCCTCCTCCTGATGATCCCGAACATGTTCAAGATCGCGGGCGAGCTGACGCCGTTCGTCATGCACGTCTCGGCGCGCTGCGTCGCGACGCACGCCCTCTCGATCTTCGGCGACCACTCCGACGTCATGGCCTGCCGCCAGACCGGCTTCGCCATGCTCGCCTCGAGCAACCCGCAGGAGGCGCACGACCTCGCGGCCGTCGCGCACCGCGCGACGCTCATGGCGCAGGTCCCCTTCGTCCACTTCTTCGACGGTTTCCGCACGTCGAGCGAGGTCGCCAAGATCGAGCTCCTCGGCAACGACGACCTCCTCGCCATGGTGAGCGAGGACCTCGTCTCGGCCCAGCGGAAGCGGGCGCTGACCCCCGACGCCCCGGTCCTCCGCGGCTCGGCCCAGAACCCCGACTGCTTCTTCCAGGCGCGCGAGGCGTGCAACCCGTACTACGACGCCTGCGCCGGCAAGGTGCAGGAGGCGATGGACCTGTTCGCGAAGCTCACGGGCCGCGCCTACCGCCTCTTCGACTACGTGGGCCACCCCGAGGCCGAGCGCGTCATCGTCATCATGGGCTCGGGCGCCGACGTCACGCACGAGACCGTCGAGTACCTCCTCGGCAAGGGCGAGAAGGTGGGCGTCCTCAAGGTCCGCCTGTTCCGCCCCTTCGACTCCTCGGCGTTCCTCGGCGCCCTCCCGAAGACGGTGAAGGCGATCGCCGTCCTCGACCGGACGAAGGAGCCCGGCTCGGTCGGCGAGCCGCTCTTCCAGGACGTCGTCACCGTCCTCCGCAACGCGCGCGAGGACGGGACGTCGCACTTCGCCGTCGAGCCGAAGGTCGTCGGCGGCCGCTACGGCCTCGCCTCCAAGGAGTTCACCCCGGCGATGGTCAAGGGGGTCTTCGACGAGCTCGCGAAGGAGAAGCCGAAGCGCGGCTTCACCGTCGGCATCGTCGACGACGTGACCCACCTCTCCCTCCCGTGGGACCCCGAGTTCGACACCGAGGGCGACGACGTCAAGCGCGCCGTCTTCTTCGGGCTCGGCGCGGACGGCACCGTCGGCGCGAACAAGAACTCGATCAAGATCATCGGCGAGGAGACGGACAACTGGGCCCAGGGCTACTTCGTCTACGACTCGAAGAAGTCGGGCGGGATCACGATCTCGCACCTGCGCTTCGGGCCGAAGCCGATCCGCTCCTCCTACCTCGTCAGGACGGCGGGCTTCGTCGCCTGCCACCAGTTCAACTTCCTCGAGAAGTACGACGTCCTCGAGTACGCCAAGCCGGGCGCCGTCTTCCTCCTGAACTCCCTCTACGGCCCGGACGAGGTGTGGGACCAGCTCCCCGTCGAGGTCCAGGAGGAGATCATCGCGAAGAAGATCCGCTTCTTCGTCATCGACGGCTACGAGGTCGGCGCCAAGACGGGCATGGGCCGCCGGATCAACACGATCATGCAGACCTGCTTCTTCGCGATCTCGGGCGTCCTCCCCCGCGAGGAGGCGATCGCCCAGATCAAGAAGTCGATCGAGAAGACCTACGGCAAGAAGGGCTCCGAGCTCGTCCGGATGAACTTCGAGGCGGTCGACCAGACGCTCGCGAACCTCTACGAGGTGAAGGTCCCGGCCACGGCGACCTCGAAGCTGAAGAAGCCCCCGATCGTCCCGCAGGAGGCCCCCGACTTCGTCCAGCGGATCACGGCGGTCATGCTCGCGAACAAGGGCGACCTCCTCCCGGTGTCGGCCTTCCCGGTCGACGGCACCTTCGCCACGGCGACGGCGCGCTGGGAGAAGCGGAACATCGCCCTCGAGATCCCGGTCTGGGACGAGAGCCTCTGCATCCAGTGCAACAAGTGCGCGATGGTCTGCCCGCACGCGGCGATCCGCGCCAAGGTGTACGACCCCGCCGAGCTCGCGAAGGCCCCCGCGACCTTCAAGTCGGTCGACTACAAGGCGCCCGAGTTCAAGGGGTGGAAGTACACGATCCAGGTCGCCCCCGAGGACTGCACGGGCTGCACCCTCTGCGCGGTCGTCTGCCCCGCCAAGGACAAGGGGAACCCGCGGCACAAGTCGCTCGACATGGCCCCGCAGGTCCCGCTCCGCGAGGCCGAGCGCGAGAACTTCAAGTTCTTCCTCGACCTCCCCGAGCCCGACCGGACGAAGCTCCGGGTCGACGTCAAGGGCTCGCAGTTCATGCAGCCCCTCTTCGAGTTCTCGGGCGCCTGCCTCGGCTGCGGCGAGACGCCTTACGTCAAGCTGATGACGCAGCTCTACGGCGACCGGCTCCTCATCGCCAACGCCACCGGCTGCTCCTCGATCTACGGCGGCAACCTCCCGACGACCCCGTACACCGTGAACAGGGACGGGCGCGGGCCGGCCTGGGCGAACTCCCTCTTCGAGGACAACGCCGAGTTCGGTTTCGGCATGCGCCTCGCGCTCGACAAGCACGCCGAGCACGCCACGGAGATCGTCAAGGAGCTCTCCGCGGTCCTCGGCGACGAGCTCGTCTCCTCTCTCCTCACGGCCGACCAGTCGACCGAGCAGGGGATCGCCCTCCAGCGCGAGCGGGTCGCCGCCCTGAAGGCGAAGCTCGCCGGCGAGAAGGGCCTCAAGGCCCGCCGCCTCGTCGACCTCGCCGACTACCTCGTCAAGAAGAGCCTCTGGATCGTCGGCGGCGACGGCTGGGCGTACGACATCGGCTACGGCGGCCTCGACCACGTGATGGCGATGGGCCGCAACGTGAACATCCTCGTGCTCGACACCGAGGTCTACTCGAACACGGGCGGCCAGGCCTCCAAGTCGACGCCGATCGGCGCCGTCGCGAAGTTCGCGATGGGCGGCAAGGCGTCCGGCAAGAAGGACCTCGCGATGATGGCGATCGCCTACGGCAACGTCTACGTCGCCAAGATCGCCTTTGGGGCGAAGGACGCGCAGACCGTCAAGGCCTTCCAGGAGGCCGAGAGCTACGACGGGCCGTCCCTCCTCATCGCCTACAGCCACTGCATCGCGCACGGCTACGACCTCTCGCTCGGCCTCGAGCAGCAGAAGCTCGCCGCCGAGTCGGGCTACTGGCCGCTCTTCCGCTGGGACCCGCGGCGCGTCGCCGAGGGCCAGCCGGGGCTCGTCCTCGACTCCGCCGCGCCGAAGCTCGACGTGGGCAAGTTCATGGCCAACGAGACCCGCTTCCGGATGCTCGACAAGATCAACCCCGAGCGCGCGAAGATGCTCCTCGAGATGGAGCGTCACGAGGTCGCGATGCGCTGGGCCATCTACGAGAACCTCGCCCGCGGGCACGACCCGGTCGCGGCGATGACGGCCGCCAAGGCCACGACCCCGAAGGCCAACTGAGGACGAGGAGCAGAGAATGGACCTCTCGACCACCTACCTCGGGCTGAAGCTCCCCCACCCGATCATGCCGGGGGCCTCCCCGATGGTCGACAAGATCGACCTCGTCAAGCGGATGGAGGACGCGGGCGCCTCCGCCATCGTCATGCACTCCCTCTTCGAGGAGCAGCTCATGAGGGAGGAGCTGGCGACCTACCACCACGTGGACGTCCACGCCGAGTCGTTCGCCGAGGCGATGACGTTCCTCCCCCGCCCCGACGAGTTCAACCTCGGGCCGGACCAGTACCTCGAGCAGCTCGTCCGCATCAAGCAGTCGGTCGACCTGCCGGTCATCGCCTCGCTCAACGGCTTCACCTCGGGCGGCTGGATCCGCTACGCGAAGCTGATGCAGGACGCGGGCGCCAACGCCCTCGAGCTGAACGTCTACTACCTCGCCACGAACCCGGACGAGACGGGCGAGGAGGTCGAGCAGCGGACGATCGACATCCTGAAGGCCGTCAAGCAGGCCGTCTCGATCCCGGTCTCCATCAAGCTCTCGCCGTTCTTCTCCTCGATGGCGAACATGGCGAGGCGCCTCGACGAGGCCGGCGCCGACGGCCTCGTCCTCTTCAACCGCTTCTACCAGCCCGACATCGACGTCGAGAGCCTCGAGGTCGAGCCGACGCTTCGGCTCTCCGACTCCTCCGAGCTGAACCTCCGCCTCCGCTGGCTCGCCGTCGTCTCCGGCCACGTCCGCGCCTCCCTCGCCGTCTCGGGCGGCGTCCACAACCACCTCGACGCGGTGAAGGCGGTCATGACGGGCGCCCACGCGGTGCAGGTCGTCTCGGGCATCCTCCAGCAGGGGCCCGACGTCATCCGCCGGATCCGCGAGGGGCTCACCCAGTGGCTCGAGGAGCACGAGTACGACTCGCTCGAGCAGATGCGCGGCTCGATGAACCTCCTCCGCTGCCCCGACCCCTCGATGTTCGAGCGCGCGAACTACATCCGGATCCTCCAGGGCTACAAGGTCTGATCCGCGCGTCCGCGCGTCCCATTCGTCCACGACGGGGCGGCCGAAAGGCCGCCCCGTTCTTCTAGAATGGCCTTCCGATGAAGCCGATGGGGCGCCTCTCCGCCTCCGCCCTCTGCTCGCTCGGCGTCCTCGCCGCCGCAGCCCTCGACGCCGCGACGGGGAGCCGCCTCCTGATGGCCCCCCTCTACGCCGTTCCGGTCGGCTTCGGGGCCTGGGCGCTCGGAAGGGGCGCCGGATTCGCCCTCGCCGCCCTCTCGACGGCCGCGGCCCGCGTCGTCGCGGCCGCTTTCGGCCCGGCTCCGGCCGGCGCTGCCGAGATCGCCTGGAACACGGCGGCGCAGATGGCGCTCTTCCTCGCCGTCGCCCTCCTGACCGCCGGGCTCCGCGAGAGGGCTCGCGGGGCGCGGGCGCTCGAGCGCAAGGACCCGCTGACGGGGCTCGCGAACCTCGAGGCGTTCCGCGAGCGCGCCGCCCTCGAGATCGAGCGCTCGCGCCGCTGGCAGCGCCCGCTGACGCTGGCCTGCGTCGAGCTCGACCACCTCGTCGCCCTCAGCGCGGAGTTCGGGCGCAAGGCCGGGGACGAGGCGCTCCGGACCGTCGCCGCCTCGTTCCGCTCGGCCTTCCGATCGACGGACCTCCCGGCGCGGGTCGGCCCGGCCCGGCTCGTCCTCCTCCTCCCCGAGACGGACCGCCGCGGCGCCCGCGTCGTCCTCGAGAAGGCCGTTGACCTCGTGCGGCGCGACCTCGACCGGGGCGGCTGGCCCGTCGCGGCGATCGCCTGCTCCGTCACCTCCTGGGGCCTCGTCGAGGTCGACGAGCTGCTCCGCCGCGCGGAGGAGCTCCTGAAGGAGGTCCGGGCGGACACGCACCGCACCGTCCGCAGCGTCGAGCTCGGCTCGGCCCCCTCCTGACCGGCCCTCGCGGGCCTCAGCCCTGCGTCGCGGGCCTCGACGCCCGGCGCTCTGCCGTGGCGAGCAGGTCGCGGGCGTGCTCGGCGAACGGCGACGCCGGCGCGCGGTCGAGGAGGTAGCGGTAGACCCGGACCGCCTCCCGCGGCGTCTTCGCCTTCTCGAGGTAGTGGTCGGCGACGCGGAGGAGGCCCTTGAACGCCTTCGGATCGGCGGCATCCCCGTCGAGCGCCTGGGAGAACGTCCACGCGGCCGCGGCCACGTCGCCGTCCTTCAGGAGCTGGTCCGCCACGAGGTCGAGGGCGTTCCGGTCGAGGCCGAGCTCGGGCAGATGGTCGAGGTGCCGCCGGTAGGCCTGCGACGCGAGCCGGGCGTCGCCTTTCGCGAGCGCGGCCGGAATCAGCTCGGACGCGACGTGGAGCGCGCCGGCCTGGTCGCCCGCGGCGATGTTCGCCTGCCAGGCGGCCTCGAGC
>JBDIBE010000182.1:0-6675 GCA_039812785.1 Thermoanaerobaculia bacterium
CCGCACGACGGCGCGCACGAGGGCGGCGGCCGCGAGGAAGCAGGCCGCCGTCGCGAGGAGGCACCCGAGCCAGAGGGCGAGCGTGACGGGCCAGGCCTCGCGGTCCCACCAGAGGAGGACCGCCCACCCCGCCCGTCGACCGAGGAGGAGGAAGAGCTGGAGCGCGCCGAAGGCGGCGAGGCCCGCCTCGAGCCCCGAGAGGCGCCCGGGCAGGGCCCGGGCGAGGAGCCGGCCGGCCCCCCGCCCGGCGCCGCCGCTCAGCTGCAGCCGCTCGTCTCCCCGCAGTTCAGGCACTTGTAGCAGGCGCCGTTCCGCACCATGAGGTGCCCGCACTGGTGGCAGCTCGGGGCGTCGGCGCTGTTCTCGAAGGCGAGGTTCGTCGAGGACGCCCCGGCCGCGGCCTTCGCCGGGGGCTCGACGACCGGCGAAGGCATCGACCAGCCGCCGTTCCCGCTGCCGTTCTCCTCCCGGGAGATGACGCCGGCCTTCGCCCGCAGGTCCGCCGTCAGGAACCGGGACGCGAGGTAGCGGAAGATGTAGTCGACGAGGCTCTTGGCGATCGGGATCTCGGGGTTCTTCGTGTAGCCCGCCGGCTCGAAGCGCATGTGGCTGAACTTCTCGACGAGCGCCTCGAGCGGCACGCCGTACTGGAGCGTGAGCGAGATCGCCGTCGCGAAGGCGTCCATCAGGCCCGAGATCGTGGAGCCTTCCTTGGCCATGGTCAGGAAGATCTCGCCCGGCTGGCCGTCGTCGTAGAGGCCGACGGTGATGTACCCCTCGTGGCCGCCGACGGAGAACTTGTGCGTGAGGGCGCGCCGCTCGTCCGGGAGCTTCCTCCGGCGCGGCCCGGGCGCGGCCGACGCGGCCGGGGCGGGGGCCGGCGCGGCAGCGCCCTTCGTCCCCTTCACCGCGTCGTCGCTCCGGGACGCCGCCGTGTTGAGCGGCTGCGTCCGCTTGCAGCCGTCGCGGTAGACCGCGATCGCCTTCAGGCCGAGCTTCCACCCCTCGACGTAGACGTTCGCGATGTCCTCGACGGTCGCGTCGGGCGGGAGGTTGACCGTCTTCGAGATCGCGCCGGAGAGGAACGGCTGGACGGCGGCCATCATCCTCACGTGCCCCATCGCGTGGATGGAGCGCGTCCCGCCCACGGCCTTGAAGGCGCAGTCGAAGACGGGGAGGTGCCGGGCCTCGAGGTGCGGGGCCCCCTCGATCGTCCCCTTCTCGTCGATGTAGCCGACGATCTCGTTGACCTGCGCCTCGGTGTAGCCGAGACGCTGGAGGGCGTGCGGGACGGTGTTGTTGACGATCTTGATCGTGCCGCCGCCGACGAGCTTCTTGTACTTCACGAGGGCGAGGTCGGGCTCCACGCCCGTCGTGTCGCAGTCCATCATGAAGCCGATCGTCCCGGTCGGGGCGAGGACCGTCGCCTGCGCGTTGCGGTAGCCGTGCTGCCTCCCGGCCTCGAGCGTCAGGTCCCACACGCCGAGCTGCGCCTCGTAGAGCTCCTTCGGGACGCCGGCGCGGGAGACCCTCTGCGCCGCGTCGCGGTGCATCCCGATGACGCCGAGGAAGGCCTCGCGGTTCGGCTCGTAGATCCGGAACGTGCCGATCTCGGAGGCGATGCGCGAGGAGGTGAGGTAGGCCTGCCCGTGCATGAGGCTCGTCACGGCGGCCGCGTAGGCGCGCCCCTCGTCGCCGTCGTAGGGGAGGCCGTTGTACATGAGGAGAGCGCCGAGGTTCGCGTAGCCGAGGCCGATCGGGCGGAAGTCGTGGGAGTTCTTCTCGATGGCCGGAGTCGGGTAGGAGGCCTCGTCGACGAGCATCTCCTGCGCCGCGAAGACGACGTCGACGGCGTGCCGGAACTTCTCGACGTCGAAGCCGCCGTCCTCCTTCGCGAACTTCATCAGGTTCAGCGAGGCGAGGTTGCAGGCGGAGTCGTCGACGAACATGTACTCCGAGCAGGGGTTCGACGCGTTGATCCGGTGCGTCGCCTTGCACGGGTTCCAGCGGTTGATCGTCGTGTCGTACTGGATCCCCGGGTCGCCGCAGACCCAGGCGGCCTCCGACATCTTCCGGAGGACGGCGCGGGCGTCGAGCGTCAGGAGGCGCTCGCCCGTCGTCACCGCGTGGCACGCGTACTCCTGCCCCGCCTCGACCGCCTTCATGAACTCGTCGGTGACGCGGACGGAGTGGTTCGCGTTCTGGAAGAGGGCGTTGTTGTAGACCTCGCCGCCGAAGGAGCCGTCCCATCCCGCCTCGATGAGGTCCCAGGCCTTCCGCTCCTCCTTCGCCTTGCACTCGATGAACTCGAGGACGTCGGGGTGGTCGACGTTCAGGATGACCATCTTCGCGGCGCGGCGCGTCTTGCCGCCCGACTTGATCGCGCCGGCGAAGCTGTCGAAGCCCTTCATGAAGGAGACGGGGCCCGACGCGATGCCGCCCGAGGAGAGCGACTCCGTCGAGGAGCGGAGCGAGGAGAGGTTCGAGCCGGTGCCCGAGCCGAACTTGAAGAGCATCCCCTCCGTCTTGGCGAGGTCGAGGATGGAGCCCATCGAGTCGCCGACGGCGTTGATGAAGCAGGCGGAGGCCTGCGGCCTCTCCTCCACGCCGACGTTGAACCAGACGGGCGAGTTGAAGCTCGCGACCTGGTTCACGAGGATCGCGGTCAGCTCGTCGCGGAAGGCGTCGCGGTCCGCCGCGGTCCGGAAGTAGCCCCCCTTCGAGCCGTAGCCCGTGATCGTCTCCACGACGCGCCCGATGAGCTGCCGCACCGAGCGCTCCCTCTCCGCCGTCCCGGCCTTCCCGTGAAAGTACTTCTGCGTGACGATGTTCGTCGCGGTCATCGACCACGACTTCGGGACCTCGACGTCCTTCTGCTCGAAGAAGACCTCGCCCTTCTCGTTCGTGATGGCGGCGGTCCGGAGCTCCCACTCGATCGCGTCGAACGGGTGAACCGCGCCGTCCGTGTAGAGGCGGCGGAAGGTGAGGCCGCGGAGGCCGGCGCGGGCCGGGGCGCCCTCGGAGGCGGCGGAGACGGACGTCTGGGCGGCGGGACGATCGGAGGAAGAAGTCACGGCGGACCCCCTTGTGGAATTCGTGGCAGCGGGATGAGGGATTCTATGCGAAGGGGGTCGGTGAGCGCAATATCTCGTAGTTGTAGTCGAATCCACCACTAGATTTTGTGTGCGGCGCAGCGAAGCTGGTCCGGATCTTGCTCGACGCATCTGCGGGGCGCATTGACGGCGCCTGCGACACGGAGTCAAAATAAAAGGTTCGCGGCCTCTCGCGCTCCGGCGCCCGGGCCGCGAGGAGGAACCGATGGCGTCCACGACCCTCAACACCGCCACCGTCTCCGTCCAGGAGACGTTCGCCCTCAGCCTCACCGACCGCGCCGTCGACAAGGTCAAGGACTTCGCCGCCAAGATGCCCGACGCCGCCGGCAAGGGGCTCCGGGTCTTCGTCCAGGGCGGCGGCTGCTCCGGCTTCCAGTACGGCTTCACCTTCGACGACGCCAAGGAGACCGACCACGTCCTCTCCATCGGCGACATCAAGGTCCTCGTCGACAAGACGAGCGCGATGAAGCTGAACGGCTCGACCGTCGACTGGATCGAGGACTTCCGCGGCGCGGGCTTCTCCGTCGAGAACCCGAACGCCTCCGGCGGCTGCGGCTGCGGGAAGAGCTTCGCCTGAGCCGAGGCTGACCCCCGCGCCTCGACGACGGCCCCCGCACGGGGGCCGTCGCCTTCTGCGGAGGTCCCGCGAAGGAGAACAGTGACCCGCCGCCTCTCGCCGCTCGCGGTCGTCTTCCTGACCGTCTTCATCGACCTCGTCGGCTTCGGGATCGTCATCCCGCTCGTCCCGCTCTACGCCGAGGCCTATCACCCGTCGCCGCTCGCCTTCGGGGTCCTCATGGCGAGCTTCTCGGCGATGCAGTTCGTCTTCGCGCCGCTCCTCGGGCGGCTCTCGGACCGCGTCGGCCGGCGGCCCGTCCTCCTCTTCTCGCTCTTCGGGAGCTTCCTCTCCTACCTCCTCTTCGCCTTCGCCGGCTCGTTCGCGGGGCTCCTCGCCTCGCGCGTCCTGGCGGGGATCATGGGAGCGAACATCGGGACGGCGCAGGCCGTCATCGCCGACGTGACGCCGCAGGGCGACCGCGCGCGCGGGATGGGGCTCGTCGGGATGGCCTTCGGCCTCGGGTTCGTCTTCGGACCCGCGATCGGCGGCTTCTCGGTGAAGGTGAGCCACGCCCTCCCCGGCCTCGTCGCCGCCGGCCTCTCGCTCGTCGCCTGGCTCTGGGCCTTCTTCGGCCTCCCGGAGACGCGCCCCGCGAGCGCCGCCGCGCGCCCGCCGCGCCACTGGTTCCCGCTCCGCGCCGTCGTCCACGCCTTCTCGCGCCCCGTCGTCGGGCCGCTCCTGCTCGTCACGCTCCTGAACACGACCGCCTTCTCGAACTTCGAGGCGACGTTCGCGCAGTTCGCGCGGAGCCGCTTCGGGCACGACCCGTCGACGGTCTCGTGGCTCTTCGTCCTGATCGGCGTCACCGCGGCCGTCGTGCAGGGGGGGCTGATCCGGAGGCTCGTGCCGATCCTCGGCGAGGCGCGCCTCGCCGGCATCGGGACCTCTCTGCTCGCGCTCTCGTTCGCCGGGCTCGTCCTCGTCCCGGGGCACGCGGGACTGATCGCGCTCGTCGTGACGACCGCGGCCGGGAGCGGCCTGACGAACCCGGCCCTCGCCGGCCTCATCTCGCGGTCGGCGGACGCGGCCGAGCAGGGGGAGATCCTCGGCGCGGCGCAGTCGCTCTCCTCGCTCGGGCGGATCCTGGGCCCGTTCTGGGGCGAGCATGCCTGGTTCGCCTGGGGCGCCGCCGGCCCCTACGGCACCGGCGCGCTCCTCGAGGCCGTCGCCGTCGTCGTCGTGATCGTCGGGCTCCGCTCCGTCGCGGCCCCGCGGAGGGCCGAGGCGTGAGCCGCAAGCCCGCGATCCTCCTCTTCCGCGACTGCCCCGCGGTGCGGGTCCCGAGCGGCGAGGGGGCGGTCCTGCCCGCGGGCGTCCCGGTCTACCTCGTGCAGGCGCTCGGCGGCGCGTTCACCGTGCAGGCGCCGACGGTCGGAGGCCTCTTCCGGATCGACGCCTCCGAGGCCGACGCCCTCGGCCTCGAGCCCCCGGCCGAGGCGGCGCCGAAGGCCGCCCCGTCGCGCCCCGTCACCGAGGACGACGTGTGGCGGGCGCTGAAGCAGTGCTACGACCCGGAGATCCCGGTGAACGTCGTCGACCTCGGCCTCGTGTACGACTTCGTCGTGACGCCCGGGAAGGGGGGCGCGCACGTCGCGGTGAAGATGACGCTCACGGCCCCGGGCTGCGGGATGGGACCGGCGATCGCCTCCGACGCGCGCGCCCGGATCCTGGCGCTCCCCGGGGTCGCCTCGGCCGAGGTGGGGCTCGTCTGGGACCCGCCCTGGAGCGCGGAGATGATGACGCCGGAGGGGCGGAAGATCCTGGGGGCGTGACGCCCGGGCGCTACGTCGCCTTCGGGAGCGTCAGGATGAAGCGGGTCCCCTTGTCGGCGATCGACTCGCACCGGATCGCCCCCCCCATCTGCTTCAGGAGGGCGGCCGTCTCCGGGAGGCCGAGGCCGCTCTTCTCTCCGTCGCGCCCCTGGAACGACGGCAGGAAGATCCGCTCCTGGTCCGCCGGCGGGACCGGGACGCCGTTGTTCGTGACGACGAGCGCGACGTAGGGGTCCTTCACGAAGGCCTCGACGACGACGAGGCGCTTCGTCCCCGCGCTCGCCTCGAGGTCGGCGCCGTGGAACCGGCGCGAGATCGCGTTCTTCGCGTTCCGAAGGAGGTTCACGAAGATCTCGACCATGCGGGGCGCATCCGCGAGGACGCGAGGCGCCGGCTCGTCCATGTCGTTCCGCACGCGGACGCGCGCCCCCTTGAGCATCCGCGCGAGGAGCTTCTGCGCCCGCTCGAGGACCTCGGAGGGGTCGACCGGCTCCAGCTTGAGCGGCGAGGTCACCGCGAAGCGCTCGAGCTCGGTGACGACCTCGGAGAGGCGGAGGAGGCCGGCGAGCGCGTCGGCGATCCGCAGGCGGATCGCCTCCCGCTCGGCCGGGGGCTCCTCCCCGCCGGTGGCGAGGACGCGCTGGACGGAGACGAGCGCCTCGGTCAGCCGGACGAGGAGCGGGCTCACCTCGCGCCCGAGCTCCATGCCGAGCTCGGCGAGCGCCTCCTGCTTGCCGCTGTGGACGTGGACCTCGAGGGCGGCCGGGTTCACGCCCGCCTCGCGGACCGTCCAGACGACCTGGGCCAGCTTGCGGTCGGGACCGAAGCGCCCCGCGGCCGAGACGCGCACCGCGAGCCCGCCGGCGGGGTTCGCCGCGGTGAGGGCGACCTCGCGCGTCGGGCGCCCGCGGAAGGCGTCCTCGAGGAGGGACGCGAGAGCGCTCCGCTCCACCGTCTCGAAGAGCTCGATGACCCGGCGCCCTTCGAGGCTCGCCCCCTCGGAGGCGAAGAGGCGCCGCGCCATCGCGTTCGCGCTCCGCACGATCCCCGAGGCGTCGGAGAGGACGATCCCGAGAGGCAGCGCTTCGGCGAGGCTCGGCGCGCCGGCGCCCGGGTAGGGCGTCGGGGGGCCGTCCGGCGGCGCCGCGGGCTCGGAAGCGGCCGCGGGAGG
>JBDIBE010000183.1:0-6674 GCA_039812785.1 Thermoanaerobaculia bacterium
GGCGGCTCGTCACGCTCTTCGGCGGCGAGACCACGGTGACCGTCAAGGGACGCGGGCGCGGCGGGCGCGCCCGGGAGCTCGCCCTCGTAACGGCCTTTCACGTCGACGGCGTGAAGGGAGCCTCGGCCCTCGTCGCCGGCACCGACGGGGTCGACCACACCGCCGACGCGGCCGGCGCCTTCGTCGACGACACGACCCTCGCCCGCGCGGCCCTCCTCGGGCTGGATCCCGCGGCGGCTCTCGCCGAGAACGACTCCGGCTCCTTCTTCGAGGCGCTCGGCGACGCCTTCGCCCCGGGGCCGACGGGGACGCACGTCGGCGACGTCGCCTTCGTCCTCGCCCCGGGCGGGGAGGGGGTCGGGACGGCCGAAGGGCCCGAGGAGGAGGGGATCCCCCTCCCCGACAGGATCTGACCATGGCCCGGCCCGCCTTCGCCTCCGACGAGCCCGCCGCGGGCCGGGCGCGCCTCACGGTCGAGGAGGACGGCGTCCGCAGGACGGTGTCGCTCGACGGCGCCGCGACGGTCGGGCGGGAGCCCGGATGCGACGTCCTCCTCGGCTCGCCGACCGTCTCGCGGCGGCACGCCCTCGTCTTTCCCGACGGCGAAGGGTGGATCGTGCGGGACCTCGGGAGCGGCAACGGCACGTTCCTCGACGCCCGCCGCGTCGACGAGGCCCGCCTCGCCGACGGCATGGCGATCCGATTCGGGAGCGTCCCGGCCTGGTTCGAGGTGGAGCCTCCGGCCCCCCTCACGGCGAGCCAGAAGATCCAGCGGACGCTCACCCAGACGCTCCAGATCCAGCCCGCGAGGCGGACCCGGAAGAAGGCCGCCGTCGCGGTCCTGGCGGCGGGAGTGCTTCTCCTCCTCGCCGCCTCGCTCTGGCATCGCGGCTGCGTGGCCCGGAAGGCCGGCGCGCCCGCCGCGCCGGCCGCCTCCGCCCGTCCGGCCGGCTGAGGCCGGGCCGTCCGGGCCCTGCCGCTCCGGCGTATAACTGCTCTTCCAGCCACAGATCAACCACGGGGAGAACCCCCGGAAGGAGACGCCCAACATGGCCACGAAAGTCGGAATCAACGGGTTCGGCCGCATCGGCCGGCAGGTCCTCAAGGCGATCCGCGACAAGTACCCCACCGAGCTCGAGGTCGTCGCCGTCAACGACATCGGCGACCTCAAGACCATGGCCCACCTCCTCAAGTACGACTCGACCTACGGCCGCTTCGACGGGACGGTCGAGGTCTCGGGCGAGGACCTCCTCGTCGACGGCAAGCACCTGAAGATGCTCAAGGAGACCGACCCGGCCGCCCTGCCCTGGAAGGACCTCGGCGTCGACGTCGTCATCGAGTCGACCGGCCTCTTCACGATCAAGTCCGACGGCGTGAACAAGAAGGGGAAGACGGTCAAGGGGGCCGAGAACCACATCACGAAGGGGGGCGCGAAGAAGGTCATCATCTCCGCGCCCGCCGAGGGCGAGGACCTGACGATCGTCCTCGGCGTCAACGAGAAGTCCTACGACCCCGCGAAGCACCACGTCGTCTCGAACGCCTCCTGCACGACGAACTGCCTCGCTCCCGCCGCGAAGGTCGTCCACGACCGCTGGGCGATCCAGCGCGGCTTCATGACGACGATCCACGCCTACACGAACGACCAGCGGATCCTGGACCTGCCGCACAGCGACCTGCGCCGCGCGCGCGCCGCCGGGCTGTCGATCATCCCGACGACGACGGGCGCCGCGAAGGCCGTCGCCCTCGTCATCCCCGACCTGAAGGGGAAGTTCGACGGCTACTCGCTCCGCGTGCCGACGCCGACCGTCTCGGTCGTCGACTTCACCGCGCAGCTCGCGACGCCGACGACGACCGACGAGCTCCGCCAGGCGTTCCGCGACGCGGCCGCCGGAGCGATGAAGGGGATCCTCGCCGCCGTCGACGAGCCTCTCGTCTCGGTCGACTTCAAGGGCGACCCGCACTCCTCCTCCGTCGACCTGCCGTTCACGATGGTCCTCGGCAAGGAGAAGAGCGACTTCGTGAAGGTCGTCACCTGGTACGACAACGAGTGGGGCTACAGCATGCGGACGGCGGACCTCGCCGCCCTCATGGCGAAGAGCCTTTGACCGAGGGTCCCGGGAACGGAGCCACGCCCCGGCCCGCGCCGGGGCGCGGCTCCGCCGGGCGCGGGACGCCCGCGTTCCGGGCCGCCGGGAGCCCCGTCCTCGGCGTCGTCCTGCTCGTCTTCCTCGTCGCGGGCGGCGCGCTCCTGGTCCGGCAGGAGTTCGACATCGACGAGTTCCAGTACGCCCACGCGTCGTGGCTCGTCGCCACCGGCTCGGTGCCGTACCGCGATTTCGCCGAGCACCACCTCCCGCTCTTCTATCAGGCAGGCGCGCAGGTCTTCCTCGCCCTCGGAGACGACCCTGCCGGCATCCTCGCCCTCCGCCTCTAGCTGCTGCCCTGGATCGTCGGCGCGCTCCTGTTCGCCTCGAGGCTCGCGGGAGGCCCCCGCAGGGCGCGGCTCCTCGCCCCCGTCCTCCTCCTCGCCTGCCCGGGATGGCTCGTCTTCGCGACCCAGGTCCGCCCCGAGCTCTTCATGACGACGCTCTGCCTGGGGGCGTTCTCCGTGCTCGTCCGCAGGGACGGCCGGTCCCCCCGCGGCGACTTCGCCGCGGGCGCGGCGCTGGCGCTCGCCGTCTGGAGCAGCCAGAAGGCCGTCCTGTTCCTGGCGCCGGCCGCTCCGCTCCTCCTCGCGTGGCTCGTCCGGCCGCCGACCGACGGCCGGGGGATCCGACACCGCGGCGCCTTCGTCACGGGAGGCGCCAGCGTCCTCGGGCTCGTGCTCGCCTACGTCGTTTCGACGTCGAGCGCCCGGCCGCTCGTCTACTGGACCTTCTCGTTCGTAAGGCTGCACGAGAAGCTCTACGCGGGGGACCAGCTCCTGGACAGCTTCCGGTGGGTCCTCGCGCAGAGCGGCTGGATCCTCGGCCTCGCCCTCCTCGGCGCGGCGTTCTCGTTCCGGAGGTCCGTCCGCGCCCGGCGCCTCCGGTTCCGGAGGGAGCTCCCCGTCCTCGCCCTGGCCGCGGGGGGGTGGGTCTGCCACGCGGCGCAGGCCTCCCATTTCGTCTACAACCTCCTCCCCTTCCTCACCGTCGTCGGCATCTACGCCGGCCGCGGCGCCTCCGGCGGCTGGATCCTGCTCGGGCGGGCCCGGCGCCGGCTGCTCCGCCCCGCCGCGGCTCTCCTCGGTCTCGTCTTCCTCGCGACCGCCGCAGCGGACCTCTGGGCCCGGCTCCACCCGGGGAACGCCGCGCAGCTGGAGTCGCTCCGTCTCATCGGGAGGCTGACGGCGCCCGGCGAGCCGGTCTACGACAACACGGGCTGCGCGGTGGCGAGGCCCCACGTCGTCTTCCACTTCTGCACGAGCACCCTCACCCGCTGGCTGCTCCGCGATTGGCTCGAGACCGAGGTCCCGCGCGCGATCCTCAGGGCGGGCTGCGTGAGCCGGATCGCCGACTCCCGCTCCCGCGACCTTTCGCCGCGGCTCAAGGCCTACCTCGACACGCATTTCTTCCCCTACTCCGGAGACCTGCACCTCTGGGGCGCCGAGTTCCACGCCGCCTCCGGCTCGCTCGCGGGGGAGTTCACCGCTCCGCGGGGCGGGACGTACCTCGTCGACCCGCCGCGGACCCTCTCGACCGGACGGGTCTCCATCGGGGGCGCCGTCGCGGCCTCTCCGTTCGTCCGGCTCCTCCCCGGAGCGCACGCGGTCTCGTACGAGGGGCCGCCGGCGGTCTTCCGGATCCTCTGGGTCCCGCGCGACGGCCGCGCGTGGAGCCCCGTGGCCGACGCGAGGCCGACCCTGGGCCAGCCGGCCTACTGACCCTCCGCTACGCGCCCATCCGGAGCAGCTCCTCGTACGCCGACAGGGTGAGGAACTCCGGCAGCTCCTCGCTCCGGATCATCCGGTCGAAGAGCTGAGCGGCGAGCTCGTAGCGGCCGCTGCCGACCCCTTCCCCGGCGAGGCGCGCCTTCACGGCGCCGACCTCCTCGTCGAAGACCTGGCCGTAGAGCTCGGGGGTGAGCGTCCGGCCGTCGGCGAGGGTCACGCGGTTCCGGAGCCACTGCCAGACCTGCGTCCGCGAGATCTCCGAGGTCGCGGCGTCCTCCATCAGGTCGTAGAGCGGGACGCAGCCGTTCCCGCGGAGCCAGGCCTCGAGGTAGAGGATGCCGACGTTCAGGTTCTGCCGGAGCCCCTTCTCGGTGACCGGCCCCTCGGGGACGGTGAGGAGGTCCTTCGCGGTGATCTCCTTCTCCGGCATCGCCGTCGCGATCTGGTTCGGCTCCGGCATGTGCTCGTCGAAGATCGCCTTCGCGATCGGGACGAGGCCGGGGTGCGCGACCCACGTCCCGTCGTGCCCCGCCTTCACCTCGCGCAGCTTGTCGGCGCGCACCTTCGCGAGCGCCGCTTCGTTCGCCCCGGGGTCGTTCTTGATCGGGATCTGCGCCGCCATGCCGCCCATCGCGTGGATGCCGCGGCGGTGGCAGGTCCGGATGAGGAGCGTGACGTAGGAGGCGAGGAAGTGCTTCTCCATCGTCACGAGGCCGCGGTCGGGGAGGACGTAGCCGGGGAGGCGCCCGAGCCTCTTGATGAACGAGAAGATGTAGTCCCACCGGCCGCAGTTGAGCCCCGCGGAGTGGTCGCGGAGCTCGTACAGGATCTCGTCCATCTGGAACGAGGCGAGGATCGTCTCGATGAGGACCGTCGCGCGGATCGTCCCGTGAGGGACGCCGAGGTCCTGCTGCGCCTTCGTGAAGACGTCGTTCCAGAGGCGCGCCTCGAGGTGGTGCTCGAGCTTCGGCAGGTAGAACGCAGGGGTCTTCCCCTTCGCGATCAGGCGCCGCCCGCCGTGGAAGAAGAAGAGGCCGAAGTCGAAGAGGCTCCCCGAGCAGGGCTTCCCGTCGACGAGGACGTGCTTCTCGAGGAGGTGCCAGCCGCGCGGCCTCACCATGAGGACGGCCGTCCTCTCGTTCAGCCGGTACTCCTTCCCCGTGTCGGGCGCCGTGTACGAGATCGTCCCGTCGACGGCGTCGCGGACGTTCCTCTGCCCCTCGACGGTGTTCGCCCAGGTCGGCGAGTTCGCGTCCTCGAAGTCGGCCATGAAGACGCTCGCGCCCGAGTTGAGCGCGTTGATGACCATCTTCCTCTCGACCGGCCCGGTGATCTCGACGCGCCGGTCGAGGAGCATCGGCGGGATCGGCGCGACCTTCCAGCCGCCCGCCCGGACCTCCGCCGTCTCCGGCAGGAAGTCGGGGAGGACGCCCGCGTCGATCCTCTTCTGCGCCTCGACGCGTCGCGCGAGGAGCTCCTCGCGCCTTCCGCCGAACTCCCGCTGGAGCGACGCGACGAAACGGAGGGCCTCGGGCGTCAGGATCTCGCCGTAGTGGTCTCCGATCGGGCCGAGGACCTCGATCCCTTCCTTCGCGAGGGCGGCGATGGCGGCGTTCTCGGGCACGGGGGCCTCCTCATCCAGGGCGTTCCGTCTGACCTCTCAGTTTACGGTCTCGTGCCGCATCGCGGCGCCCGCGCACGGAACGACCGCTATCCTCGGGACGACCGTGCCGAACGCCCGAAGGCTCCGCCTCCTCCTCGCCGCCGCCCTCGCGGCGGGCGGGGCCGCCGCCGCCGGGCCCCCGAAGGCGACGCTCGCCCCCGGCTTCGGCGTCACCCCGGGCGGCCTCGTCTGGACGGTGGAGCCCTCGGCGCGGCGGCTCGTCCTGCGCGACCCGTCGGGCGCCGAGAGGGGCTTCTACCCGCTCGCGGCCGACGAGGGGCACGTCCTCGGCGTCGCCGACTCGGGGTCGCGCGTGACCGCCCCGACCCCCGACGGATTCCGCCGCCGCCCGGCGCGGGCCGGCGCCGAGCGGACCGTCGAGGCGCGCTACGTCTTCCGCTTCCCGGACGGCGCCGTCCGGGCGACCGTCCCGACGACGGCGCTCCGCGGCTCGGAGCCCGCCTTCCTCGGCGACGAGGCGTGGATCGTCCGCCCCGACGCGAAGGGGTGGGCCGTCGCCCGGATCGCCCCCGACGGCGAGACGGCGGCGGCGCGGATCGAGGAGGGCGCCGTGAAGAGGGCCGTCGGCCGGCCCTCGGCCCCGCGGCTCTCTGCCGGTCCCTCGGGCGTCGCGCTCCTCTTCCGGGGCGCCCGCGGCGACGCCGCCGTGAGGGCCGACCGGCCGTCCACGGTCTTCGTCCCCGACCCGCTCGCCTCCTGCGGCGAGGGGCGCCCGAGCCTCGCCCTCCCGCACGAGGCGGGGATCCTCGTCGTCTCCGTGCGGACCCGGCCCGCCGAGGACCTGGACGACGGCGGGGAGCCGCTCGCCTTCGCCGAGCTCTTCGACGAGGCGGGGAGGCTCCTTCGCTCCGTCCCGCTCGGCCCCTTCGGCGAGCTCTTCCCGCTCCCCGACGGGGGGCTCCTCGGGCTCGACGGACGGGAGGCGGTCCGCTTCGACGACCGTTTCGCCGAGGCGGGGCGCGGCGTCCTGCCGCTCGAGGAGGGGGCCGATCCCGAGGCCGCCGCGCGCGTCGTCGAGCAGCTCCGGCGGCTCGAGGCCCTGGGCCCGCGGGCGAGCGGGGCCGACTGGGCCGAGCTCGCGCTCCTCCCCGGCGCCCCGCTCGGGCGCTTCGTCGA
>JBDIBE010000184.1:0-6626 GCA_039812785.1 Thermoanaerobaculia bacterium
CGCGCACTGGTGCGACGACTTCGGAGGGCAGTACTCGGCGGTGGGCTACGGAAAGAAGAACGGCGACTCGGTCGAGTTCGCGTTCGCGTATCCCGACGGGCCGTTCTACAACACGTTCACTTGGATCCCGGCGGAGAAGGCGTGGCGCTTCCTGATGCAGTCCGAGGAACCGGGCGGGAAGCGGCGCTTCTTTGCCGAGGACACGGTGAGGCGGTAGAGACGGCTTCGGCGAAGATGCGACGGATGAGGGCGATAGCGGCCCTGGAGGACCGATGACGACGATCTGGCGGGAACGGGCGATCCCTCGACGGACTTCCAGGCGAGCGCTACGCGCGGCTCTCCTCCTCGCCGCCCTCGCGGCCGCCCCTCTCTTCGCCGGCCCGGCGCCCGTGCGCTTCCGCTCGATCGCCGAGGGAACGGCCGAGGCGAAGGAGAGCGGCAAGCCGATGCTCCTCTTCTTCACGGCCGAGTGGTGCGCGCCGTGCCACGAGCTGAAGCGGACGGTCTTCGCGGCCGGGGCCTTCTCGAAGCGGATCGAGGCGGACTTCGTACCGATCGAGGTCCTCGACCGGCGCAAGGAGGAAGGGAAGAACCTGCCGGAGGTCGAGGCGCTCGAGGAGAAGATGGGCGTGCGGGGGTTCCCGACGCTCCTCGTCACGCGCGTCGACGGCCTCGCCGCGGTGCGCCACGTCGGCTTCACCTCCCGCGAGGAGACGCTGCAGTTCCTGAGCGGCGCCCCCGGGCGGCTGGAGGCGGCCGAGAGGAAGGCGAAGAAGGCGCAGGCCCCGTAGACGGGGCGGGGGCCGCTTCGGGCGCGGCGAGATCGTCCCTGCGATCGTCTTAGCGCAGCAGGGCGTTCCCGGCGGGAAGTCCGAATAGGTCCCGGCGATCTGCCTGCCGTCGATCCGATCCCCGGACCCCGAAGGCGCCGGGGGCTCGTCGAGCCCTCTTCGTGCCCGGCGAATTTCTTTTCGTCGGCCTGTGGTGTTTTCGGGCCGCTCGCGCAGCCTCGAAGCAACGAATCCAGCGTCCCGGGCGACGGGCCCGGGAGACCTCGGAGCTCCCGTGCGGAGCTCCCGATGCGGCGCTTCGGGAGCTCCGGCCGGGCGTTCCACGAGAAAGGAATCGGTGGGTGACACCGAAGGGCACGGAGTGTCGCCATTGCACAGAAAGGGGATTGGGAGGTGCCGCCATGTCGATCGACAGAGACCGGATGCTCCGAGTGATGCTCGCTGCCGCCCGCGAGGCCGCGGGGAAGAGCTGGCGCGGGGTCGAGGCGTGTGTCGAGGCCGCGGTCGGGGAGGAGGCGGGCTTCCTCGCCGACCTGGCCGAGGCCGTGCTCGCCGGCGAGGTCGGCGAAGAGGACCTCGAGGCGCAGCTGAGAAGCGAGCTTCGCGCGCTCCGCACGGAGCTCGCCGTCTGCGACGCCAGGGACCGTGCCGTGGCGAGCGAGGCGGCGGGAGCGGCGCTGACGGCCTTCCGGGAGGCGATACGGGCCGACGGCCGGGCGGCGCGAAAGGCAGGTGCCGGGAAGCCCGCGGATCGGAAAGCGACGCGGCGAGGAGCGGCGAAAGCGGGCGGGACGCTCGCGGCGAAGGACAGGCGGCTGAACGTCCGTCCCGACACGGTCGACTTCCGCGACCTCATGTACACGCCCTCGCTGGTCGAGGTGAGGCCGTCGATCCCCCTCGCCGAGTACCGGAAGGCCGGCGTGCCGATCCTCGACCAGGGCCGCGAGGGCGCCTGCACGGGGTTCGGGCTCGCCACGGTCGTCCACTACCTGCTGCGCACCCGCAGCGCCTCCCCGGACGCGGAGACGGTGAGCCCGAGGATGCTGTACGTGATGGCCCGTCGATACGACGAGTGGCCGGGGGAGACGTACGAGGGCTCCAGCTGCCGGGGAGCCATGAAGGGATGGCACAAGCACGGCGTCTGCTCGGAGGCCCTCTGGCCGCACGATCCGCTCCGGGCGGAGCCGTCGCTCGACGACGGCCGGGCGGAGGACGCGCAGTCCCGCCCGCTCGGCGCCTACTTCCGTGTGAACCACAAGGACCTCGTGGCGATGCATGCCGCCATCAGCGAGGTCGGCGCGCTCTACGCGAGCGCGAACGTCCACGCCGGCTGGGACGAGGTGCGCGCGGACGGGAGGATCCCGTTCGACGAGGAGGCCGCGGGGCTCGGCGGCCACGCCTTCGCGATCGTCGCGTACGACGACAAGGGGTTCTGGATCCAGAACTCGTGGGGCCCGGCCTGGGGCAAGGCGGGCTTCGGGCACGTCTCCTACGAGGACTGGCTCGCGAACGGCTCGGACGTCTGGGTCGCGAGGCTGGGGGCGCCGATCGCGCGGAGGGCCCGGGCCGCGGTCGTCGGGGAGGGCTTCACCTCCTCGAGCCGCGCCCGCGCCGCCGCGGCGGACGAGACGCGGCCCCACATCGTCAGCCTCGGCAACGACGGACGGCTCCGGCCCGGAGGGGCGATCGGGACGTCCGCGGCCGACGTGCACCGGATCCTCGAGCAGGACTTCCCCCGGGTCACCGCGGGTTGGAAGAAGAAGAGGCTCGTGCTCTACGCCCACGGAGGGCTCGTCTCCGAGGAGGCGGCGGTCCAGCGCATCGCCGAGTACCGGAGCGCCATGCTCGAGCACGAGTGCTATCCGCTCGCGTTCGTCTGGCGCACCGACTACTGGACGACGCTCCGGAACATGCTCGAGGACGCGGTGAGGCATCGGCGGACGGAAGGCGTCCTCGACGAGGCGAAGGACTTCATGCTGGACCGGCTCGACGACGCCCTCGAGCCGCTGGCGCGCGCCCTCTCCGGCAAGGCGGCGTGGGACGAGATGAAGGAGAACGCCCTCGCCGCGACGCAGTCGGAGGCGGGAGGGGCTCGCCTCGTGGCCGACGGCATCGCCCGCCTCGCCGCCCGCGACGGGGTGGAGATCCACCTCGTCGGCCACAGCGCCGGGAGCATCTTCCACGGGCCGCTCGTCCAGCGGCTGACGGCGCCCCCGAGCGCAGGCGGCCTCGGGCTGAAGGTCGAGTCGTGCACGCTGTGGGCGCCCGCCTGCACGATGGGCCTCTTCGACGGCTTCTACAGGCCGGCCATCGAGCGGGGCTCGATCGGGCGGTTCGCCCTCTACACCCTCACCGACCAGGCGGAGCAGGACGACGACTGCGCGCGGATCTACAACAAGTCGCTGCTGTTCCTCGTGTCGAACGCCTTCGAGGCCCGGGCCCGGATCCCTCTCTTCCGTCCGGACGGAGTCCCGCTGCTCGGGATGGCGCGCTTCGTGAACGGGCACGCGCCGCTGAAGGCCCTGATCGGCTCCGGCCGGGTGACCTGGACCCAGGCTCCGAACCCGGTGCCGGCGGGCCTGCCCGGAGCGTCGGGGAGCGCGACGCACGGCGGCTTCGACGACGACAGGGCGACGGTCGCCTCGACGCTCGCGTTCATCCTGGGCGACGACGCCGCGGCGGCCTCCGCCGCGAGGGCGCTTCTCGCGTCGTACGCCCCGAAGGCGGGGGCCTCCCGGATCCGGGCGATGCGCTCGGGCCTCGAGCGCGCCGTCTGAGCCCGCCTCGGCCTCGAATCGGAAATGCCGCAACCGCAGAAGGAGGACGATATGGCGCTCCCCTCGCTCGATCACCTCGCCGAAGAAGCCGCGAAGCTGGCCGTGGCGACGAAGATTCTCGGGGACCCGACGGTCCCCGTCCGGCTCGCGACGTTCGAAGTCGACACGAGCCCGTCCTGGCCGATCGGAGACCGGAGCCTGACGCTGACGGCGGGCTTCACGGCGCGCCTCGAGGAGTTCAACAGCCTCGACGACGTGGACGACCACGGCGGAATCGCACCGCCGCCGAAGGAGGAGGACGATCCCGCGGGCGGGCCGCCTCCGATCGTCCTGACGACGGAGAGCGCGTGGTTGAAGTACGGTCTGGCGGGGGCCCTGCGCCTCGAAGGCGGAGCCGACCTCGGCTCCATCGGGTTCGCGTTCGAGGCCGGCGCGGGCGTCGAGCTCCTCGACTACCGGCGCCACTCCCGCAACGAGACGATCGCGAAGGCGATCGTCTCCGACCTGTCGCGGCCGCGCTTCGTCTTTTCCCTCGACGATGTCCTCGGCCTCGCCGAGGGGGAGGCGCTCGGCCTGAAGGCGGCCGGTGAGCTGAAGCTCGGCCTGAAGGCGAGCTGGGCGGACGTCCTCTCGGCGGGGATGACCTCCCTGACCGCCCTCCTGAAGCCGGCGGCGCCGGTCTCGGTGACGCTGAACACGGGGCTGACGGCGAGCGTCGACGTCTCCCTCTCGGGGAGCTTCTCGCTCGTCTTCTCGCGCGACCGGGTCGGGCTGCGCGTCGTCGTGCGGAAGGCGGCGGCGAGCGGCGTGGGCGGGAAGGCGACCGCGGGGGTGCGGGCCGAGTTCACGAACCTCGACAAGGCGGCGACGGCCGTCCTCGACGCCGTCCTCGGAGCGAAGTACCAGTCGGTCGTCTCGCTCCTCCAGCGGGCCGATCCGGCCAACCTCTCCCCGGCCGAACGGAAGCTCTTCGACGAGGTCGTCGAACGCCTCGGTCTGCGCGAGGAGGTCGCGACGGCCGTCGAGCTCCTCGAGAGGATCAAGGGGCTCCGGGGGGAGCTCGAGCGAAAGCTCGAGGAGATCGCCCGGAGCCGGATCGAGCTCGGGATGACGCTCGAGTACCACCGGACGAAGACGAACGAGACCCTGGTCGACGCGTACGTGGAGGACGAGAAGGCGCTCGCCGCGGCCCATCCCGACCTCGTGAGGGGCGACGTGCGACGCCTCCTCGACGACGCCCGCGACGGGGGGAAGTACGACGTCCGGGAGTTCCTGCACCGGACGACGGTGGAGGCGAAGGGCAGCTGGGGCTTCGGCCTCTCCGTCGGGAACCTCGTGAAGGCGACGGGAGTCGACACGTCGGCTCTCCGGAAGGTGCACGAGGTGGACGCGGCCGGGCGCGAGCGGATGACGTTCGAGGCCCTCCGCGGTTACGCGGCCGACTTCGCCGGGGACCGGTTCTCGTGGACGGTGGACTTCGTGGCGTCGATGAGCCGGTTCGTCGCCGGGCCGAAGGCGGCGGACTTCGACTACGGCCTCCACCTCTCGTGGTCCCCCACGTCCCGGCCCGGGCCGGACGACGTCGACCTCCTCCTCGACGCGGCGACGCTCTTCGGCGCGGGGAGCGCCGAGCCGTCGAGCCGGGCGAGCCTGCTCGCCGCCCTCGGGGAGAAGCCCGGCGCCTTCACCGTCTCGCAGTCGTTTCCCGAGGCGGCCCTCGCGGAGATCGCGGAGCGGGCGAGGGAGAACGACGGCCGGAAGCTCCTGTCGGCGGCGCTCGCGGCGGCCCTCCCCTTCGACGGGCACTGGCCCGAGCGGAGCGTGCTCGGCCTCCGGCGCACCGTCTACGCCCCGCTCTTCCGCGCGCTCCTGATCGACCCGAACCTCGGCTCGCTCGGGCCGTCCGCGGTCCGCGGGTGGATCGGCAATGCCCTCCTGAAGGCGGGAGCCTCGACGGCGGGGATGGAGATGAAGGGCACGGCCTCCGTGTCGCTCTTCGAGGTGCTCCGGCTGCACCGCTACTTCGAGGGGGTCCGGAGCCTCGGCAGCTGGGTCGGCGGCTTCGAGCTGGGCCTCGCGTCTCTCGCCCGCGTCCTCGGGTCGCAGGCGGGCGGCGTGGCCCCGAACGAGATCGACTACGTCTGGGAACGGACGCGCCCGTTCTTCACGCAGGCCTTCCTGGTGAGGGCCGCGGCGCACTACCTGTTCCTCCTCGCCTCCGAGGCCGGAGTCGCCGACCTCGTGGAGAGGTCGATCCGGCTCGACTACGCCGGAGGCACGAAGACGCTGATCCAGTAGGCCCGGGTCGAGTGCGCCGTTACCGGGAGGGAGGTCTGCGGGCGGGCGGCGGGGCCCGGCGCGCGCCCGCAGCCGCGGCGTAGACTGGCTTCGCGTCGAATCGGCCCTGCACGGACCGGAAGGAGGCCCCGATGCGAAGCCTCTCCCTCGCCCTTCTCCTCGTTCTCTCCGCTTCTCTCCGCAGCGCCGCGCAGGCGCCGGGGGAGACGTACACCGTCGAGTGCGTCCTCTCCAACCCGGCCTACTCGGGACGCTGCACCGTCTCGGAGGAGAGCTCGAAGGCGGCGACGCCGAAGCAGGCGTGCGAGGCGGTCCTCTCCTGCCTCAACGACCCGCGCTGCCTGAAGACCTACTGCAACGCGACGACGATTCGCGGCGGCTGGAAGCTCGAGGAGTCGAGGGAGAAGAAGTGAGGCGGCGGGCCGCCGCGCTCGACCTCCGGGACGGCACGGGGACGGACGGGGCGGCGAAGAAGTGAAGGCCGTCTGCGTCTACTGCGGCTCGAGCGCGGGGCGGCGGCCGGAGTACGCCGAATCCGCGCGGCGGCTCGGCGGGGAGCTCGTCTCCCGCGGCCTCGGCCTCGTCTACGGCGGCTCGAGCGTCGGGATCATGAGGGTCGTGGCCGACGCCGTCCTCGAGCGGGGCGGGCGCGTGACGGGGGTGATCCCCGAGGCGCTCGTGAGGAAGGAGATCGCCCACCGCGGCCTCACCGAGCTCCACGTCACCGCCTCGATGCACGAGCGGAAGATGAAGATGGCCG
>JBDIBE010000185.1:0-6573 GCA_039812785.1 Thermoanaerobaculia bacterium
GCCCCCGCCCCCGGTCCCCGTTCCGCCCCCCGCCCCGGTCGTGGCGCCTGCGCCCGCCGCCTTCCCCGACCGGACGTTCGGCGGCCTCGTCCGTCGCGCCCCGGGCGTCGTCCTCTTCAAGAACCCATGGGAGCCGGGCTCGCTCGCCTTCCGCGGGGGGGAGCTGGCCTGGACCGACGCCTCCGACCCGTCGAAGAACGTCGTCGTGCCGGCCGCCGACCTGACGGAGCAGTTCCTCGTCTGCCCGAAGGAGACGGACTACGAAGGGGCCTGCTGGGAGTGGGGCGTGAAGACCGCCTCGGGCGAGCTTCGCTTCCGGGACGAGGCCTGGGAGAAGGCGCCGAGCGGGAAGCCGGCCGAGATCTGGGGCCTCGTCCGGGCCGCGATGCCGGCCCTCCACGACGCCCGGTACCGGACGTCGAAGAAGAAGTAGCGACGGAGGCCGGAAACCGCCCTCTGAGCTCTGGACTCGGGCAAACGACCCATGTTACACCTCTCGCGTGTCGACGCGACGGACGCGCCTTCCGGAGACCTCGGGGCCACGCTGGGGAGTTGAGCTGACGCGCATCGAGCTCCTCCGCCTTCGCGAGGTCCTCAAGGTCGCCGGCCTCCCCCTCACGCCTTCCCGCGCCGCCCTCCTCTGGGGCATCCAGCGCGCGAACGCCCCCGTCTCCCTCGCCGAGCTCTCCGAGACCTTCGAGGCGAAAGGGTGGGCTCGCGCCTCGGTCACGCGCGCGGTGAACGAGCTCGTCGGCGCCGGCCTCGTCCGGCGCCAGTCTCCCGCGGGCAAGGGCGTCCAGCTCCTCTCCGCGGCCCCCGAGCCGTCGCTTCCCGACGGCACCGAGTACTTCCTCTGCGAGGGGTGCTCGGTGAACGAGTGCCTCGAGGACGCGCACCTGGCCGCCTCGGGGTCGGGGAGCGGGCCGAAGGTGCTGCCGAAGGTCGCGCTGACGAAGATGGTCGTCACGCTCTGCCGCCGCCGCGAGGAGCGAGAGCGCGCGGCCCTGCTTCCCGTCCGCGCCCGGTAGCCCCCCGGCCTCAGCAGATCCGGGGGAGCTGGTCTCCCGTCAGGAGGTCGACGACGCGTCGGCCCCCGACGCGGCTCTTCAGGACGACCTTGCCCGGGTGCTCGCCCGTCACCTCGCCGACGATCGCCGCCTCGCGCCCGAACGGGCTCGACTTCAGCAGGGCGAGCGCCTCGTCGGCCCTCTCGCGCGCCACGAAGGCGAGGAGCTTTCCCTCGTTGGCGACGTAGAGCGGGTCGAGGCCGAGGATCTCGCAGGCGCCCCGCACCTCCTCGGCGATCGGGAACGCCGCCTCGACGATGTCGACGCCGGCCCCCGCGGCTTTCGCGATCTCGTTGAGGACCGAGGCCACGCCGCCGCGCGTCGGGTCGCGGAGGACGTGGACGTCGCGGCCGAGGGCGGACGTGAGCGACGCGACCATCCCGTTGAGCGGCGCCGAGTCGGTCTTCACCGTCGTCCCGAACTCCAGCCCCTCGCGGAGCGCCATGATCGAGATGCCGTGCTGGGCGATCGCCCCGGAGACGAGGACCACGTCGCCCGGCGCGGCGCGCCGGGGCGAGACCTCGACCCCGTCGGGCACGACGCCGACGCCCGAGACGTTGACGAAGATCCCGTCCCCCTTGCCGCGGTCGACGACCTTCGTGTCGCCCGTGACGATGTGGACGCCGGCGTTCCGCGCCGCCTCCGCCATCGAGCGGGTGATCCGCCAGAGGTCGTCCATCGGGAGCCCTTCCTCGAGGATGAGGCCCGAGGAGAGGGCGAGCGGGCGCGCGCCGCACATCGCGAGGTCGTTCACGGTGCCGTGGACGGCGAGCGAGCCGATGTCGCCGCCGGGGAAGAAGTAGGGGCGTACGACGTACGAGTCGGTGGAGAAGGCGATCCGTCCGGCCGGCACGGGGAGGACCGCGCCGTCGTGCATCTCCGCGAGCGCGGCGTTGTCGAACGCCGCCGCGAAGACCCGCTCGACGAGCATCTGCGAGAGGCGCCCGCCCCCGCCGTGGCCGAGGAGGACGGTGGGGTAGTCGGACACCGGGACGGGGCAGGAGAGGGCCTGGAGCTTCTCGCCGAGGTCGTCGGTCATCGTCGCTCCCTCACTCCCGCCCGTACGAGTAGTAGGCCGCGCAGGCCCCTTCCGAGGAGACCATCGGCGCGCCGAGCGGCTTCGCCGGCGTGCACTCCCTCCCGAAGGCGGCGCAGTCCTTCGGCTTGGCGAGCCCCTGGAGGATCTTCCCGGCGATGCAGACGGCGGGCTCCTCGGCCGTCACCGTCTCGACGGAGAAGCGCTTCGCCGCGTCGAACCGCTCGAAGCGGGGCGTCAGCGCCCAGCCGCTCCGCGGGATGACGCCGATGCCCCGCCACGGCCGGTCGCAGGGGACGAAGACCTCCGCGAGGAGCTTCTGCGCCGGCAGGTTCCCCTGCGGCGTGACGCAGCGCGCGTACTGGATCTCGACGCCGTAGCGCCCCTCCTCGAGGGCCGCGAGCGTCATCCGGATCCCGACCATCAGGTCGAGAGGCTCGAAGCCGGTCACGACGACCGGGATCCGGTACCGCTCGGCGATCGGCCCGTACTCGTGAGTCCCCATCACGGTGCAGACGTGACCGGCGGCGAGGAAGCCCTGCACGCGGTTCGAGGGGGAGGAGAGGATCGCCTCCATCGCGGGCGGCACGAGGACGTGCGAGACGAGGACGGAGAAGTTCGGAAGGGCGAGCCGCTCGGCCGCGAGGAGCGCGCCCGCGATGGCCGGCGCCGTCGTCTCGAAGCCGACCGCGAAGAAGACGACCTGCCGCTCCGGCAGCTTCTCCGCGAGCTTCACGGCGTCGAGCGGCGAGTAGAGCATCCGGACGTCGCCGCCGCGCGCCTTGACCGAGAGGAGGTCGAGGCGAGACCCGGGGACGCGGAGCATGTCGCCGAACGAGCAGAAGGTGACCTCGGGGCGCTCGGCGATCGCGACGGCGCGGTCGATCAGCTCGAGCGGCGTGACGCAGACGGGGCAGCCCGGGCCGTGGACGAGCGTGACGCTCTCCGGGAGCATCCGGTCGAGGCCGTACTTGATGAGGGTGTGGGTCTGCCCGCCGCAGATCTCCATGAGGGTCCAGGGGCGGGTGACGAGCGCCCGGATCGAGTCGGCGACCTTCCGGACGCCGGCCTCGCTCCGGTACTCGTCGACGAACTTCACGGGGCGTCCGCCTTCGTCGGGCTCTCCGGCCCCGCGAGCTCGCCCATCGTCTCGAGCGCCTCCCAGATCTCGTTCGCGTGCGCCTCGTCGATCTTCGAGATCGCGAATCCGACGTGGACGAGGACGTAGTCGCCGACCTGCGCCTCGGGGACGTAGGCGAGGCAGACCTCCTTCGTCACGCCCCCGAAGCTGACGACGCCCATCGTCATCCCGACGGGGCTCTCGTCGATGCGTACGACCTGTCCGGGAACGCCGAGGCACATGGGACCCTCCCCTCCGGAAGCGGGGAGTATAGGTCGCCGGGCCTACGCCTCCGAAGAGGCCGCGGACGTCACGGGGGCCGCGACGGGCTCGCGGCCGAAGACCGCGGCGAAGTGCGCGACGAAATGCTCCGCGGCCTCCGAGACGGACGGCGGGGGGAGGCCCGGGCGGCAGCGCTCGAGCGAGGTCACCCCGCCGTCGGAGATGCCGCACGGGACGAAGAGCGAGAAGCGCTCGAGCCGCGTCGACACGTTGAGGGCGACGCCGTGCGTCGTGATCCAGTTCGAGAGGTGGACGCCGATGGCGGCGAGCTTGTCGTTGCCGACCCAGACGGACGACCAGCGGGCCGGGACGTCGCTCCGCGCGGCGGCGACGCCGAAGTCGGCGGCCGTGAGGATGAGCGCCTCCTCGAGGCGCCGGACGAGGAGCTTCACGTCCTTCTCGGCCCCGTCGAGGCGGAGGATCGGGTAGGCGACGAGCTGCCCGGGGCCGTGGAACGTCAGCTTCCCGCCGCGGTCGGAGGGGCGGAGCGCGACGCCGAGCCGCTCGAGCTCGCCGGCCGGGACGTGGAGGTCGGAGGTGCCGGCGTTTCGGCCGGCGGTGATGACGTCCTCGTGCTCGAGGAGGAAGAGGGTCTCGCGGCCCCCGTCCTTCGCGCGCTCCTCGGCCTCCTTCTGGAGGACGAGGACCTCGTCGTAGGGGCGGGGGCCGAGGGGGAGGAGGGAGACGACGTCGATGGGGCGGGCCATTCAGCCCAGAATGTAGCAGCTCGCGAGGAGGAGGCTGAGCGAGTGGTGCAGCAGCTCGGGCACGCTCCTCGGCGGGGCGGCCTGCGCCTCGTCGGCGCGACCGGTCTCGGTCGGCGCGAGGGCGCCCGCGGCGACCGACGCCGCGAGCTCGGCCTCGACCTCGGCGGCCGTCCGCGTCCCGTCGAGGCGGGAGACGACGAAGCGGTCGAGCGGCGCGAGGTCGAGCGCCTGGTGGAAGAGGTTCGTGACGGGCTCGCCGTGCGCCGCCTGGTAGCGGGCGATCGGCGTCGCGGCGGGCTTCTCCGCCAGGGCCGTCGCGACCGGGGCGTCGACGAGGTGGGTCGAGACGAGCTGCGCGAGGAGCGCCTGGTGGAGCATCCTCTGGAGGATCGGCACGGGCGGCGGCGGCGCGCCGGAGGCGCGCCGCGCGGCCTCGCCGAGGACGTGCGTCACGGCCGCGTGGTCGAGCGTCCGGGGCCAGACGTCGTACAGGACGTGGAGGAGCGCCCGGAGGCGGACGTCGGAGGAGGAGAGGGAGAGGCCGGCGTCGCCGAGGAACCGCTCGTCGCCCGGGGCGAACGGGTCGGCGGACGGGTCGGCCGGACGGACGCGGCTCCGGAAGCGGCACCGCTCGAGCCGCTCGGGCACGGGGCCGGGCGCGACGCTCACGTCCGCGTGGCAGAAGAGGCTCCGCCGGAACCTCCCGTTCCTCACGAAGTCGATGTACTGCTCGCGCTCGATACGGTCGGAGGCGAAGCGGTCGATGACGCTCCAGGCCTCGGGCGGCAGGACCTCGTCCGGCGTCCCCCAGCGCTCCTCCGTCACGTACTGGAGGCCGTGCCGGGCGGCCGCTTCGACCATCTCGTAGAAGTAGACGGGGTTGTTCTCCTCCTCGAGGTCGTCGTGGAGGAGGTACCAGTCGTTCGCCTCCTCGACGAAGGCCGCCTGCTCGCGAAGGAGGATCGACCAGAGGTTGTCGTCCCGCTTCGTCGCGTCGGAGAGGAAGCGCATGAACCCGCGTGCCTCGCGGACCCGCTCGGCCGGCTCGGAGAGCCTCCGGATCCGGTAGAGCATCATGTCGCGGAACATCCGGCTCAGGTGCCAGCCCGGGAAGGTGTTGTAGCTGACGTAAGCGATGCCGTTGGGCGAGAGGCGCCGCGCGCAGACCTCGAGGATCGCCTCCTGCACGTCGGGCGGGACCCACGAGTAGAGCCCGTGCGCGACGACGTAGTCGAAGCTCCCGAAGGAGTCGTCGAGGTCGCGCAGGTCCATCGCGTGGAACGTCACGTTCGCGGCGCCGACGGCGCGGGCCGTCTCGCGCGCCTCGTCGATCTGCCGGTGCGAGAGGTCGACGCCGACGAAGCTCGCGTTCGGCAGCGACGAGGCCATCGGCACGAGGTTCGCGCCGCGGGCGCAGCCGAGCTCGAGGACGCGCGCGCCGTCGAGCGGCGGCGGGTCGATGCCGCGCAGGAGCGCCGTCACGGCGAGGACCTCGGGGTGGGTGTTCGAGAACGAGGCGGCCATGTACGGCACCTCGTCGTAGGTCGTCCCGGCGAATCCCTTCATTCGCCCCTCCGCGCCCGGCGGCGCCGCGTCCCGCAAAGGGAAAGGGGGGCCCGTCGGGCCCCCCTGAGGTCTGCTTCCAGAAGGCGGACTGTGCCGTCTTCCTTCATTCGAGGTCGCCGAAGCTGCCGCTCTCGAGGGTCGCCTTCACGACGCCCATGAAGGCGTCGGCCTCGGCGCCGTCGACGAGCCGGTGGTCGAACGAGAGGGCGACGTAGCCCATCGTCCGGACGGCGATCGCGTCGCTGCCGTCGGGCATCTCGACGACCTTCGCGCGCTTCTCGATCGTCCCGACGTTCAGGATGGCGACCTGCGGCTGGTTGATGATCGGCGTGCCGAAGAGCGACCCGTAGACGCCCGGGTTCGTGATCGTGAACGTCCCGCCCTGGACCTCGTCGGGGAGGAGCTTCTTCGAGCGGGCGCGGTTCGCGAGGTCGTTCGCGGCGCGGGCGAGCCCGACGACGGAGAGGTCGTCCGCGTTCTTGATGACCGGGACGATGAGGCCCCAGTCGAGCGCGACGGCCATGCCGAGGTTGATGTCGCGGTGATAGAGGATGTCGTCGCCCGAGATCGAGGCGTTCACGGCGGGCCGCGCCTTCAGGCCGGCGATGACCGCCTTGAAGATGAACGGCATGTAGGAGAGCTTCGTGCCGTACTGGGCGGCGAAGCGCTCCTTCACGCGGTCGCGCAGGCGCGCGATGCTCGTGTAGTCGACCTCGAAGACCGTCGCGACGTGGGCGGACGTGTGCTTCGACTCGACCATCCGCTGCGCGATCTTCTTGCGCATCGTCGACATCG
>JBDIBE010000186.1:0-6542 GCA_039812785.1 Thermoanaerobaculia bacterium
GGTGGGTCGTCAGGCGCGCGGCGACGCCCCCGGCGAGCGGGACGCGGAAGAGGTCGCCTTCCCAGGAGAAGACGACGGTGTCGCCCTTCACGTCGGGCGTCCGCGCGAAGCGGGGCGTGACGGCGAGGGCGGGAAGGGCGGCGAGGGCGAGGAGGAGGGGGAGGAGCCGGAATCGGCGGACGTTCATCGTGCGGGCCTCGTCCCCAGCTTACGGCCGGGAGTGGCCCGGGTTCTCGTCCCTTCCGTCCTGAGAACGGGCCTCAGCCGTTCTGGTACCGGATCGCCACGGCGACGATCTGGCGGGCGTAGACGGGCGAGTGGTAGCGGACCCACCACGTCCCCGAGACGTTCGTCCCGATCCGCCGCGTCCGGTCCTGGACGACGACGGCGGCGTTTGCGCCGAGCTTCGCGGCCTCCTTCTTCAGGGCCAGCTCGATCTCGTCGGTCGTGGCGCCGTTCGACGGCGAGGCGACGACCTCCCCGAGCTGGACGTGCGGCCGCTTCGGCTCCTTCCGGAGGATCTCGACGGACGCGGGCGAGGTCGCCGTGGCGGCGGGGACGCCGATGTAGCGCTCGGAGAAGACGTCGACGCTCGCGCAGCCGGCGAGGGCGAGAGCGGAAACGAGGAGTGCGGCGGGGAGGATTCGGGCGGGCGTCATGTCGGCCTCCGTACCCCCCGATGGACGCACGAGCCGTGCCGGGCGTTGACGTGCCCGCCGTCCACGGGCGGGGACGGCGTGTCCGATTTCAGGGGAGGCGGCGCAGGTCGAGCCCGTCCGACCGCTGGCGTCTCCGGTTCGGATTGACGAGAGGTGCGGGCTCCAGAGACCGCGGCCACGCCGTTTGAAGGAATCTCGGGATGCGCGGTCCAGTCGGACCCTCCTCGACCCCTCATGAGCACATGAGGGGGAGTGCCTTGACGCCGAGAACTCCGAAGAGCCACCCGAGTCACACTGAACAGGCCGTTCGAAATCCTGCCCGGGAAGGCGACACTGCGGGGAAGCCCGAAGCCCGAAGCCCGAAGCCCGAAGCCCGAAGAGGAGAAGACCTCGAGTCCATCGCGTTCGCGCTTCACACCGAAGGTGCCAAAGGCGTTGCCGTGGCGTTCGGCATCTCACTCCGGACACTGGACCGGCGGCTTCGACGTCGAGGTGCGACGATTCGCGAACTTCGCCAGCGATATCGTCGCGAGCAGGCACTGGAGCTCCTCCGGACTGGCCTCGGGACCGGGCACGTCGCCCGGCTCCTGAGGTTCTCGGGCCCGGATTCCTTCGCCCGCTTCTGTCGACGCGAGTTCGGAGCGACGGCGCGCCAACTGCGGGATTTCCTCGCCGACGGTAGGGCGAAGCGGAGGACGAACGAGGCGGACTGGCAGAAAAGGTCAATAGACGAACCGACCGAGACTTCCGGATCATGAACAGGGTCTCGCAGCAACCGAGGCCGCCAAAGGCCTCTCCGAAAGATCCCGTCGAGAATGCAGCTCGTCGGGCAGAAGCAGAAAGGAACACGTCGTGCGCCACAAGATCAGGTCGTCCGGGATCGCGACGCTACTGGGGCTCGTGATTCTCCTCTCCACCCTCGTGAGCGGGCCGCTCCTTGCGCTCGATCCGTTCAATCAGGATCCGGGCACCGGAGGCGGGAGCGGGCAGGCCTACTGTTGGACGCAGAGTTGCGCATTCTGCGGGACGGACTGCAATGCCGCGGTCTGCTGGAATACGTGCTACTACGATGAGTGGAACGGCGGCTGCGCGTGTTGGTTCGAGGACGGAGAGTGCAGTCCGAACGGCTCCTGCACATACGTCGAGTGATGCGCCTCTGCGCTCTCGCCCTGCTCGGAATCGTCGCCGCCCTCGGTTCCGGCGACGCGCTGTGCGCAGGAATCACCGTCGTCGAGATCAGGGTGAGGGGGGGCAAACAAGCGAACGGAGCGGTGATCGCGAAGGCGATGGACGGGCACACGGCGCCGATCGAAGCACCCTTCTTTTGCGGGCCGAAGGAAGGGTGCGCCGCGCGTCTCGAGCTTCCGTCGTCGCCCTCCGGGTGGCAGCTGTCGGCTTCGGCGCCCGGATACTGGGCGACTCCCCAGAGTCTTGGCTCCGGAGGAACGGTCGATCTCTGGCCCGTCGGATTCGTCGAGGGTGCGCTTCGGAACGCTGGGAGTCCCGAATCGATCTCGCAGATCTCGGTGAAGTTCACGCCGTCTCCCAGCTGGCAGTCACCTGCGGGCTTTCCGGAGGAGGCGACTGTGACGTGCCCGGTCGCGGACGGGCGCTTCTCGTGTCCTCTACCGGCGGGGAAGCTCGATCTGCGGCTTCGCGCGAAGGGGCACGTCAGCGTCTATCGCTGGAGTCAGACAGTCTCCAGCGGGGGCGGTCTCGCGATCGGCACCCTCGAGCTGAAACGCGGAGCGTCTCTCGTGGGGAAGATCGTCTCGACGGACCGCGACGCACCGAAGACGGGCGCGTGCACGGTCCGTCTCGAGACGCCGGGAGACGCAGGACGGGAAGCGAAGCGGTCGTCCGAGCTTCCTCGGGCCGGCGTTGACGGCCGGGGCTTCTTCCATCTCGAGGTCGTCCCGCCCGGCCGCTGGATCCTCATTGCGGAGCAGGAGGGCTTTGCACCGGCTCGGCGTGTCGTGAACGTCGTCGAAGGAATGGAGGCGAACCTCGTGGAGCCGCTGGTCCTCGCACGGCCTGCGCGGCTGGAGCTGACGCTCCTACCTCCTCAGGATCCGAACGGAAAGCCGTGGATGGTGGAGCTCCTCGAAGCGCGGGATGGCGTGAAGACGGCGACGATCGTGACGGCCCCGGCGTCGCTCGGCGGGTCGTGGTCGACGGAGGGGCTGGCGTCCGGTGGCAGGCTTATGGTCCGCGTGAGGACCTCCACGGGGCAGGCGTGGTGGGCGGACTCCTCGGGCTTCGAGCTGACCGGGCCGATTCACCGCCGGACCGTCGAGCTAGGCGTCGAGGAGATCACGGGTACGCTCAGGCTCGGGAAGGAGCCCCTCGCCGGGCTCCTCACCTTCGGCGCTCCGGAAGAGAACGTCGCCATCGAGATCCGATCGGATGAGGACGGCCAGGTCCGCGGCCTGCTGCCGAGACTCGGGGCATGGCGAGTCCTCGTCTCGAGCGAGATGCCGGCGCTCCGTCGGCAGCTCGACGTGGATATCCCACGCGGCCCGGACGGAAGGGGGCGTATCGAGCTCGAGCTCGCCGACCGCGCGTTGACCGGCGAAATCGTCGACGAAGACGGGAAGCACCTGGAACGGGCCCTCCTGACGATCACGGCTTCGGCAACCGAGCGCCGAGAGAGTGCCCAGGAGCGAGTGGAAGGGGGCATGTTCCGGGTGACGGGGTACGAGCCGGGCAGGTATCTCCTGCGGGCCGTCGGCGGGGGCCGGGTCAGCGAGACCGTTCCTGTCGAGATCGCCTCGGACGGATCGTCCCCGTTCGTGAGAATCGTGGCCGTCCCCCGGGCCGTCATCGATCTTCGGCTGTTGACCGAGAGTGGCTCACCGATTCCCGCAGCGCGAGTCGAGCTCCTCAGAACGACTCAGTTCCCCGGGCTGAGCTCAATGTCGGGCCGGACGGACACGGCAGGCAGGGTCTCCTTCCCGACGCATCCCGGTGTCGCGCAGCAGTGCTTTGCCGTCAGCCAGCCCGGTCTTCCATTCCGGGTCTTCGCCGTCGCTCCGGGTCCGGACATGCAGGACGTCGTCGTCCCCACGGCAGGGGGGACCCTCGAGATCGAGGCAGCGACGCCGAAGGAGGGGGAGGTCGTCCTCCTCTGGCAGGGCGGGTGCTTCGTACCGTTTCCTCTCCTGAAGGCGCGAACCGGCGGCGATGCGACCCGATTCCCGTCAGTGGCTCCAGGTGAATACCGCCTCTGCAGGCATCCGGCCGGCACACTGGCGCCGACCGCCTGCTCTTCGGGCTTCCTCGCCTCGTACGGGGTGCTGCCGCTCAGGCTGAAGAGCGGGCACTGAGAAGCGCCGGGCGGTGGAGAATCGCGGCGTGTCCGCGCGCCGCCTTCCCGCCGTCCCGGTCTTCTTCCTCCTCGCCGCCGCCTGCCTCCTCCCGTGGGTGGGCCCGGCGCCCGCCCTCGCGGCGGGGGTCCTCTTCAGCCTCCTCCTCGGCAACCCCGCGCCGGCCCGGACCGCGACCTGGTCGAAGACCCTCCTCCAGCTCTCCGTCGTCGGCCTCGGCTTCGGCCTCTCCCTCGACACCGTCGTCCGGGTCGGGGTGCGATCGGCCGGCTACACCGTCGTCGGCATCGCCTTGACGCTCGCCCTCGGCGCGCTCCTCGGGCGCCTCCTCGGCACCTCGGGCCCCCTCTCCACGCTCGTCTCCTTCGGCACCGCGATCTGCGGCGGGAGCGCCATCGCCGCGATGGCCCCCGTCGTGAAGGCGAAGAGCGAGGACGTGGCCGTCTCGCTCGCCACCGTCTTCACGCTCAACGCGACGGCCCTCCTCCTCTTCCCGGCGGTCGGGCACCTCCTGCGCCTCGATCCGGGGGCCTTCGGCCTCTGGGCCGGCCTCGCCATCCACGACACCTCGAGCGTCGTCGGCGCCGCCTCGGCCTTCGGTCCCCACGCCCTCTCCGTGGCGACGACGGTGAAGCTCACGCGGGCGCTCTGGATCATGCCGTGCGTCCTCGGGGCCGCGTACTTCGTCCGCTCCTCCGAGCGTCCGAAGTTCCCGCTCTTCGTGGCCGGCTTCGTCGCCGCGGCCTCGATCCGCACCGCCCTCCCCTCGTTCGCCCCGGCCTGGAACGTCCTCGTCGCCGTCGCCCGCCAGTCGCTCGTCCTGACGCTCTTCCTCATCGGCACGGGCCTCACGCGCGAGGTCCTGAAGCGCGTCGGCGTCCGCCCCCTCGCCCAGGGCGTCGCCCTCTGGCTCGTCGTCAGCGCCGCAACCCTCGCGGCGATCCTCACGGGCCTCATCCCGCCGCTCTGAGCTCCGCGGTCCGGCGCGCGGAGCGAGCGCCGCTCCCTATACTCGGGCCTTCCGATGCACCTCTCGCCCGGTCTTCGCGTGGGACCGTACGAGGTCCGCGAGCTCCGGGGCGCCGGCGCGACGGGAGAGGTCTGGCTCGCGCGCGACACGCGCCTCGGCCGCGACGTCGCGCTGAAGGTCCTCCGCCCCGACGCCCCCGCCGGAGGGGCGGCGCTCCTCGAGGAGGCGCGCGCCGCCTCGGCGCTCTCGCACCCGGCCGTCGCGACGATCTACGAGGCGGGCGAGGCCGCGGTCGAGGGGAGGGCCGTCGCCTACATCGCCATGGAGCTCGTCGACGGCCCGACGCTCGGCGAGCACGCCCGCGCCGGCGCGCCGCCGGGAGAGCTCGTGGCCCTCGTCGAACAGGTCGCGGAAGGGCTCGCCGAGGCTCACGCGAAGGGGATCGTCCACCGCGACGTGAAGCCCTCGAACATCCTCGTCGCGGCCGGGCGCGCGAGGCTCGTCGACTTCGGCCTCGCGACGCGATGCACGGGCCTCGACCAGGACGCCCTCGAGACGCTCACGCCGGGCGAGGCCGCGCGCCTCCCGTCGCCGGGAATCGCCGGCACCGCGGCGTACATGTCGCCCGAGCAGGTGAGGGGCGAGGAGCTCGACGGGAGGAGCGACGTCTTCTCCCTCGGGGCCGTCCTCTGGGAGCTCCTCGCGGGGCGCCGCGCCTTCCCGGGCGCGACGGTCGGGGCCGTCCTCGCCTCGGTCCTCGGGCACCATCCCGAGCCGCTCGTGCGCGCGAACCCGGCCATTCCGGAGGCGCTCTCCGACGCCGTGGCGCGGATGCTCGAGAAGGAGCGCTCGCGCCGTCCGCCCTCGATGCGCGCCGCGGCCGACGCCCTCGCCGCCGCGCGCCAGGGCCTCCGGCCCTCGCGGGGCAGCGGCGAGGGGTGCCCAGCGACCGTGGCCGTCGTCGCCTTCACGAACATCTCGGCCCGGCCGGAGGACGACTGGCTCGGCGTCGCGCTCGCCGAGACGCTCGCGGCCGACCTGCGCGCCTCGGGCGGCCCCTCCGTCGTCGCCACGGAGCGGGTCCACGAGATCCTCCGGCACCTCGTCGCCGAGCGCGGCGCCGACCGTCCCGGCCTCGCCGAGGAGGCGGGGCGGAGGCTCGGCGTGAGCTGGGTGGCGTCGGGAGGGTTCCAGCGGGTCGGCGAGAGGCTCCGGATCACGGCGCGCCTCGCGGACGCGGGGACGGCGGAGGTCCTCCGCTCGGTGAAGGTGGACGGGGAGACGGGCGACCTCTTCACCCTCCAGGACCGCCTCTCGGCCGGGCTCTCGGCGGCGATCTGCGAGGCGGCGGGGCAGCCGGCCCGCCTGCCCGCGGCCGCCGGCGAGACGCGCGTCGCCGCGGCGTACGAGGCCTATGCGAAGGGGCTCATCGACCTGCGCGCCGGGAGCGTCTCCTCGCTCGAGCGCGCGGAGGCGAGCCTCGAGCGGGCGACGGCCCTCGACCCGGCCTACGTCGCGGCGCACGTCGCCCTCGGGTGGGCGCTCCAGGACCGCGCCGAGTACCTCGGCCTCGTCGAGCCCGCCGAG
>JBDIBE010000187.1:0-6540 GCA_039812785.1 Thermoanaerobaculia bacterium
GTCCCCTGCGCGAGCCACGCCGCGCCGTCGACCGCCTTCGCGTTCTCGGTGAAGACGTCGATGAAGAGCCCGCCGATGATCTTCCGCTTCCGCTCGGGGTCCGAGACCCCCTCGAGCGCCTGGAAGAAGCGCGCCGAGGCGTCGATGCCCGTGACCGGGAGCCCGAGCCGCTCGAATGCCGCGAGTACGAGGCGCCCCTCGTCCTTCCGGAGGAGGCCCGTGTCGACGAAGACGCCGCGGAACCGCTCCCCCACCGCCTCGCGGATGAGGACCGCCGCGACGGTCGAGTCGACCCCCCCCGAGAGCCCCCCGAGGACGACGCCCTCCGTCACCGTCTCGCGGATCCTCGCGACGGCCGCGTCGCGGAAGCTCGCCATCGTCCAGCGCGGCGCGCAGCCGCATGACTGGTAGAGGAACGCCTCCAGGATCTCGGCCCCGTGCTCGGTATGGTGGACCTCGGGGTGGAACTGGAGCCCGTAGAGACCCCGCGAGGCGTCCTCGAACGCTGCGACCGGCGCGTTCGTCGTCCTCGCGGTCACGGTGAACCCGTCCGGCACCGTCTCGACGTGGTCGCCGTGGCTCATCCAGACCGTCTCGGACGTGCCGAGCGAGCCGAGCAGCCGCCCGCCCGTCACTTCGACGACCGCCCTCCCGTACTCGCGCCCCGGGGCGCGCCCGACGCCGCCGCCGAAGCGGCGCGCCATCAGCTGCATCCCGTAGCAGAGCCCGAGGACGGGGATGCCGAGGTCGAAGATCCCGTCGTCTCCGTGCGGCGCCTTCTCGTCGTAGACGCTCGACGGGCCGCCCGAGAGGACGATCCCCTTCGGCGCCATCGCCCGGATCTCGGCCGCGGGGGTCGAGAACGGCAGGACGATCGAGCGAACCCGCGCCTCGCGGATCCGCCGGGCGATGAGCTGCGTGAACTGCGAGCCGAAATCGAGGACGACGACGGTGTCGAAGGCGCTCGTCACGGCGCGGATGATAGCCCGCCCTCCGGGGGCTCCCCGCGGCGGACGAGGCGCACGAGGCCGCGCGGGATCCCGGCGAGGAAGGCGAGGACGAGGCCCCCGCCGAGCGCGAGGAACGGGACGAGGGCCACGAAGGCCGGGGCGACGTTGACCCCGCCCGGGAGCTCGCCGCCGTGGGCGACCGTCGGGAGCTTCGCGCCGGCGATCCCCGCGAGGAGGACCGAGCCGGCGACGAGCGCCCAGAACGATTCCGGCGCGAGCGTCGCCTGCCGGCGCCGGGCCCGGGCGCCCTTCTTCTCGCGGCGCCAGAGCGACGCCGCCGCCGAGGCGCCGACGTCGGAGAGGAAGAGGAGGACGCCCGCGACGAGGTACGGCAGGAGGAAGAAAAGCGTCGTGACGACGACGAATCGCGACGAGGGGGAGCGCGGGAGGCCGCTCCCGAGGACGTCGGCGAGGAACGGGTAGACCGTGAAGCCGGAAACCGCCCTCGGCCTCTCCGCGAGGTACGTCAGCAGCCCCGCCACGTAGGCGAGCGGCGCGAGCGTCAGGAAGCCGCGGACGGTCCGGAACATGCTGGCGAGTATAGGAGGCGGCTCAGGAGCCGGCCCGCGCCGCGTCCCAGAGCGCGAGGACTTTTCGGACGTACTCGCGCGTCTCGCGGTAGGGCGGGATCCCCTCGTACTCCTCGACGGCGCCCTCGCCCGCGTTGTAGGCCGCGAGCACCTTCTCGACCTCGTTCTCGCCGAACCGGTCGGCGAGGAGCGAGAGGTAGCGGACCCCGCCGGAGACGTTCTGAACCGGGTCGAACGCCTTCGACACGCCGAGGCGGCGGGCCGTCGCCGGCATCAGCTGCATCAGCCCCCGGGCGCCCTTAGGAGAGACGGCCCGGGGCTGCCAGTTCGACTCGACGCGGATGACCGCAGCGACGAGCGCCGGGTCGAGGCGATGAGCGGCCGCGACCGCCTCGACGAGGGAGGCCCACCGCTCGGGGGCGCCGTGCGGCCGCCCGCCTCCGCCGCGAACCGACCTCCTCGTGGCCGCGGGACGGGCCGGGGCCGGCTTCGGCGCGAAGTCGTCCGGGTCGACCTCGTCGTCGACGATCCGCTCCACGCGCTCGATCGGGAGGACCATCTCCCCTCCTCCGCGGAGCGTCACCCGGATCCGCTCGTCGCCGACGAGCTCGAAGGCGGTCACCTTCAGGTGCCGGCCCTCCTCCAGGACGACGAGCGCGGCGCGGGAGGGAAGCGCGGCGAGGAGCGCCGCGGCGAGGAGGAGCGCGGCCCTACGCACGGGGATGGCTCCGTTCGTAGACGCGGCGCGCGCGGGCGCGGGAGACGTGCGTGTAGACCTCGGTCGTCGCGATGCTCGCGTGCCCGAGCATCATCTGGACGGCCCGGAGGTCGGCGTTCCCGTCGACGAGGTGCGTCGCGAACGAGTGGCGGAGGACGTGGGGCGAGACGGCCGCCGGGTCGACCCCCGCCTTCCGCGCGACCGCCTTGAGCGCGAGGAAGACCGTCTGGCGCGTCACCGGTCGGCCGGCCGTCCCCGGGAAGAGCCACGGCGAGGAGGCCGCGCCCCGTTTCCTCGCGCGCGGGCCGGCGATCCAGCGCGCCACCCACCGGGCCGACGAGTCGGCGATCGGCACCACGCGCTCCTTCGCCCCCTTCCCGCGGACGACGACGAACCCGTCCGGCAGGTGGAGCGAGGCGATCCGGAGCGTCGCGAGCTCGGAAACGCGCACCCCGCAGGCGTAGAGGAGCTCCGCCATCGCTTTGTCGCGCATCCCCTTCGGAGTCTCGACGTCGGGCGCCTCGAGGAGCTTCTCGACGTCCTCGCGGGAGAGGAGCTTCGGGAGCGTCGTCCAGCGGCGGGGGTTCTCGAGCGCGGAGGTCGGGTCGGCCGCGATCCTCCTCTCGGCGAAGAGGAAGCGAAAGAAGCCGCGGAGGGCGGAGGTGGCCCGGGCGATCGACCGGGGGGAGACGCCCCGGCTCCGGAGGAGCCCGAACCAGCGGACGAGCTCCTCGCGGCCGACCTCCCCCGTCGCGAGGCCTTCCTCGTCGAGGTGCCGGCCGAAAGCCGTCAGGTCGCGCCGGTAGGCCTCCAGCGAGTTGACCGCCAGCCCCTTCTCGACCGAGAGGTGGTCGAGGTAGAGCGGCAGGTCCCGCAGGAAGAACTCGCTCAGGGCCCCCTCGGGGGCGCTCTTCTCCATGGTCCGATTCTACGGACCGTCGCCCCCGGCCGTCGGGCGTCCCGTCGTCCGCCGCCCGGACGCGCGGACCTGTCCGCGCTTCGGACGGCCCCCCGCTTAGAATCCGTCTCATGAGCCAGGACCTCGGAATCGTCGGCTACGACTCCTTCCACTTCATCGTCAACGACCTCGAGCGGAGCCGCCGCTTCTACACCGAGGCGCTCGGCTTCACCGAGGTCGCGCGCGCCTCGCGCTCCAAGGCCGAGAAGGGGGGCGAGGAGGCGAGCGTCTTCGGGGCCGGCCAGATCCGCGTCCTCGTCTCGTCGCCCGCCCGGCCCGACTCGCGCGCCGCCCGCTGGCTCCGCGTCCACCCGGACGGCGTCTCCTCGCTCGCCTTCCGCGTGCGCGACGTCGACGCCGCGTGGCGCTTCCTCGAGCCGCGCGGCGCGACCTTCCTCTCCGAGGTCCAGACGCACGAAGAAGGAGGCGGCTACTTCCGGACCTTCTCGATCGCGACGCCCCTCGACGACGTCACCTTCCGCTTCATCGAGCGCAAGGGGACCTATCCCTCCTTCGCCCCCGACTTCGAGACGGTGGGAGACGGCGTCCCGCGCGAGAACCCGCACGGCTTCGCGACGATCGACCATGTCACCTCGAACGCCTACACGATGCTCCCCGTCGTCAACTGGTACCGCGACGTCCTCGGATTCACGCGGTACTGGGACGTCGAGTTCCACACCTCCGAGGTCGACGGCGGGAAGAAGATGACCGGCTCGGGCCTCCGTTCGATCGTCATGGCCGACCCTACGAGCGGCGTCAAGTTCGCGACGAACGAGCCGATGCGCCCCTTCTTTCGCGACAGCCAGATCAACCGCTTCTGCGAGGACCACCACGGCGCCGGCGTCCAGCACGTGGCGCTCCTCGTCAAGGAGATCATCCCGGCCGTCGAAAGCCTGCGGGGCCGCGGCGTGAAGTTCCTCTCCGCCCCCGAGGCCTACTACGACCGGCTCCCCGCGCGCCTCGCGAAGGTGAGGGTCTCCTCGGTCAGGGAGCCGATGGACGAGCTGAAGCGGAACCACATCCTCGTCGACGGCCAGGACGAGCGCTACATGCTCCAGATCTTCATGCTCGACGCGGGCGCCCTCTACGGCGACCACCGGGCCGGGCCCTTCTTCTACGAGGTCATCCAGCGCGAGGGGGACAAGGGGTTCGGCTACGGGAACTTCCGCGCCCTCTTCGAGTCGATCGAGTCGGCCCAGCACGCCGACGCGGAGTCGCTCGAGGTCGTCGGCTGACGATGATCGACCGGATGCAGCTCGGCGAGGTGCCGCCGAAGCCCCACACCGTATTCCGCTCCGCGGACGGCCGCCTGCGCCACGAGGAGTGCTTCACGCGCCTCGGCTTCGACGGAGAGTTCTCGATCCTCTACCACGAGGAGCCCCCGGCCGCCGACCGGGAGATCGGGCCGGCCGAGCCGGGCCGCTGGGACCGGCAGGTCCCGCGCGCGACCGAGCCGCAGCCCCTGAAACGGCGCCTCGTCCTCGGCGCGATCGCGCCCGAGGGCTGGACGCCGGTCGCCGCGAACGCCGACGTCGTCGTCTCGCTCTTCGACCTCCCCCCGGAGGCTTCCACGGGCGCCGGCTTCGCGAACGGCGACGGCGACGACCTCCTCTACCTCTTCTCGGGGCGCGGCACGCTCGAGACGCCGTTCGGCGACCTCGACGTCGCCGGCGGCGACTACGTGCTCGTCCCGCGGAGCGTCGTCCACCGCTTCCGGATCGAGGAGCGCCTCTCGGGGATCGGCTTCGAGCTGCGCGGCGGCGTCCACCTCCCGACGCAGTACCGGAACCCGGCCGGTCAGCTCCGGATGGACGCCCCGTACACGCACCGCGACTTCCGGCGCCCCGTCTTCCGCGGCCCGAGACCCGGCCCGGACGAGATCCTCGTGAAGAAGGGCGACCGCTTCGTCCGGCGCGTCCCCGCTTCCTCCGCTTTCGACGTCGTCGGGTGGGACGGAGCCGTCTGGCCCTTCGCCTTCCCGATCCTCGCCTTCCAGCCGAAGACCGGGCTCGTCCACCTCCCGCCGACGATCCACGCGACGTTCGCCGCGCGCGGCGGCCTCGTCTGCTCCTTCGTCCCGCGGGTCACCGACTTCCACCCGCAGGCGATCCCCTGCCCGTACCCCCACTCGAGCGTCGACTGCGACGAGCTCATCTACTACGTCCGCGGCAACTTCACGAGCCGCCGCGGCGTCGGTCCGCGGGCCGTCTCCCTCCACCCGGCGGGGATCCCGCACGGCCCGCACCCGGGCGCGTACGAGGCCTCGATCGGGACGACCTCGACCGACGAGCTCGCCGTCATGCTCGACACGTTCCTCCCGCTCCCCCTCACCGCGCAGGCCCTCGACCTCGAGCTCGCGGGCTATCACGACTCGTGGGCGCCCCGCCCGTGAGCGCCCCGCTCCGCCTCGGCCTCCTCGGCTACGGCACCGTCGGCCGCGCCCTCGCGAGGCTCCTCGCCGACGAAGTCCCGCGGCTCGAGGCGCTCCTCGGCGCCGCGCCGCGCCTCGTCGCCGTCGCGAGCCGCTCTCTCGGGAAGGCCCGCGTCGACGGCCTCGGGGCCGGCATCCGGACGGGAAACGACCTCGCCGCCGTCGCGACCGCCTCCGACGTCGACGTCGTCGTGGAGCTGATCGGCGGCCTCGAGCCGGCCGGCCCGCTCGTCGCGGCCGCTCTCGGCGCCGGCAAGGGGGTCGTCACGGCGAACAAGGCGCTCCTCGCCGCGCGCGGCACGGAGCTCGCGGCCCTCGCCCGGGCCAAGGGCGTTCCCCTGGCCTTCGAGGCAGCCGTGGCCGGCGGCATCCCGATCCTCCGTGCGCTCCGCGAGAGCTTCGCAGGAGACCGCGTCGAGGCCGTCTCCGGGATCCTGAACGGCACCTCGAACTTCGTCCTGACGGGCATGAACCGGACGGGCCGCGGCCTTGCCGACGTCCTCGCCGAGGCGCAGGCCCTCGGGTACGCCGAGGCCGACCCGGCCGCCGACGTCGGAGGGAGCGACGCCGCGTGCAAGCTCGCCCTCCTCGCGCGCCTCGCGTTCGGGCAGGACGTCCCTCTCGAGGCGGTCTCGACGGCCGGGATCACCGGCCTGACGCCCGTCGACCTCGACTACGCGCGGATGCTGAAGCGGACGCCCCGGCAGCTCGGCGTCGCCCGGCGCCTCGCCGACGGCCGGCTCCTCCTCTCCGTGAGGACGCACCTCGTCGCCGACGCCGCGCTGCTCGCCCGCGTCGACGGCCCCTTCAACGCCGTCGAGGTCCGCACCGCGCACGGCGGCGAGTTCGTCTTCACGGGCCGCGGCGCGGGCGGCGACCCGACGGCCACCGCC
>JBDIBE010000188.1:0-6529 GCA_039812785.1 Thermoanaerobaculia bacterium
GCCGAGGCGCGGACGCGGATCGTCCCGGCCGGAACGCCTGACAGCTCGAACCGCCCGTCGCCCCCCGCGCGGAGCGACTCCCAGTAGCCGTCCGGCCCGTTCGCGTAGATCGACACGGAACCGCGCAGCGCATCGGGCACTCCCGAAACGACGCCGTGAACCGTCGCCCCTCCGGAGAGGACGACGACGACGTCCTCCTTCGACGCGTCGGCGACGACGACCGCCTCCACCGGGTCCGACGAGCGGCCCGCGCCCGTGGCGCGGAGCGTGTAGCGCCCGGGCGCGAGGTGATCGAACCGGAACCGGCCCGAGGCGTCGGCGAGCGCGGTGTCGCCGTCGGGGCCGCGCCCCGACGCGTTCGCCCCCCCGAGCGAGACCTCGCCCCCGGGGACGGGCTGCCGCGACTCGGAGAGAACGACGCCCGCGAGCGAGCTCCCGCGGGAGAGCGGCACCTCGACGGAGCTTCCCCCTTCCTTCAGCTCGGCGCTCGTCGACGTCGCCTCGTAGTCCTGGTGTTCGACCGCGATCCGGACCTTTCCGGGAGGCAGGCCGACGGCCTCGAACCGGCCGTCGACGTCCGTGGACAGGCCCGGTCCCGGGGGCACGAGCCCCTGCTCGGGAATCACGCTCACGTCCGCCTCCGGGACCGCCCTTCCGGATCTCGCGTCGATCACGCGGCCCTTCAGGGTCGCGCCCGGCGCGAGGCGCACCTCGACCCCTTCCGTCGTCGTCCCTTCCTCGACGACGAGGCCGCCCGCCAGCGCCGGCGGGTATCCCTTCGCCGTGACGGCGACGGCGCACTTCCCCGCGACGACGTCCTCGAGCGCGAACCGGCCGTCCGACGCTTCGACGGGAATGGCTTCGCCCGCGCCGCTGCCGAGCCCCGCGACGCGCCGGCCCGTCCTGTAGATGCCTCGGGAGCCCATGCTGTCCGGCTGCCAGGAGACCTCGAACTCGGGGATCGGCGCCCCCGTCTTCGCGTCGACGGCGACCCCCTCGATCCGTCCGGTCCCCTCGACGACCCACTCGACGCCGGCGGACGGCGCCGGGATTCCCTTCTTCGTCGGGCCGGGGCCGACGACGGCGCTCCCCCAGAGCTGCAGGTCGTACGACTCCCCCGCCCTCAATCCGTCGAGGAGAAACGCGCCGTCGGGACCGGACCGAGGCATGCCGGCCCCGCGTCCCCCGAGCGGGGGCTTGCCGGAGGGCCGGGCGTAAACGAGGTAGCCCTCGGCCCCGCCTCCCGTTGTCCGGACGACCGAGCCGCTGATCGAGGCGCCCGGCGCGAGGACGACGTCGATCGGGTCGGGCCGCGCTCCGCGCGTGACGGTGATCGGGTCGACGGCCTCGGTGGCCTTCCCGGCGGCCCGAACCGTGAGGGCCCACTCGCCTTCCGGCACCCCCCTCAGCTCGAAGCGGCCGTCGGCGCCGCTCCGGCCCGAAGGGAGATCGCTGAAGCTGCCGAAGGACCTCGAGGCGGAAGAGCGCCGGGAGCCGCGGAGGACGTTCGAGCCGTCGAGCGTCAGCTCCGCCCCGGCGATCGGGCTCCCTTCGGAGTCCTTCACCGTCCCCGAAAGGACGGCGCCGCGGCGAAGAGTGACGACGAGGTCCGCGCGGCTCCCTCCGGGAGAGAGGGAGAGGCCCCCGACCCGCGCCTGCTCGTAGTCGGGATGGCTCGCGACGACCCGGAGGGTCTCGCCGGGCGGAAGCCGGCTCGCGGAAAACGTCCCGTCGGCGCGAGAGACGATCCCCGCCCCCGGCGCGCCGGCGAGCCGCGCGTACGCTCTGAGGAACGCGCTTCCGTCGCCGCTCCCGACGTAGATCTCCGCTCCCGAGACGGGGCGGCGCTCCTCGTCGACGACGCGGCCCGAGAGAGAGGCCCCGCGCACGAGGAGGACGTCGAGCGTTCTCGTCGCCCCCTTGTCGGGCGCAGGCGTCCGCCGCTCCCAGAGCACGTGGCGCGGCTCGTCGGCGCGGACGTTCACGCTCCCCGGGCGGAGCCCGCGGACGCGGTAGCGCCCGTCGGCGCCCGACCGCGCGAGCACCCGCCCCTGCGAGGACGAGAGCGTCAGCCGGACGCGGGGGACCGGCCGGAGCGTGGCGAGGTCGAGCGTCCGCCCCTCGAGGACGGTCGGCGGGCCGAGGCGGAGGGAGAGGGAGGGCCGTTCCGGCCCGGCCGTGGCGAGCGGCACCTCGGCGTAGCCGTCGTCGCCGGCGTCCGCGACGACGACGCCGCGCCCCGCGGGGAGCCCCTCGAGGACGAACGCCCCGTCCGCCCCCGCCTCCGCCCAGCGCGAGTCGATCGCTCCCGACTCGAAGCGGACGAGAGCCCCGGCGGCGGGCGAACCGTCACGCCGACGCACGTGGCCCGCGACGCCCGTTCCGGGGCGAAGCACGATCGGCCGCTGCACGCCGCCTCTCAGGCCCTCGAGCCGCACGCGTGCGAAGCCCGGCGCGTCGACCTCGAGCGCGTTCCGCTCGGCGGCGGCTCCCGCGAAGCGGAAGGTCCCGTCCGCGCCCGTGGTCGTCTCCTCCGGGACGGGCGAAAGGGGCGCGGAGGCGTCGAACCCTCCGCGCGCGTGAAGAGTGACGCGCGCCCCGGAGACGGGAGCCCCGTCGGCCGTCGAGACCCGCCCGGCGAGCGGCTCGGCCTTCCGGAGCGGCAGGTCGCCGAGGGCTGCGGTCTCCGACGCCTCGTAGACACCGGGGAGGTCGGCGGTCACCGCCCCCTTCGCCCGGACGCGGACGCGGAAGAGCGCCTCCGTCTCACCCGAAGCGGGAAGGGCGAGGGCGAACGTGCCGTCGCCCGCCGTCGTCGTCGCGAGGAGGGCCTTCGGCTCCGCCTCGCCGCGCGCCTCGCGCCGCGCCTGCGCGAGCGGCTCCTCGAACGGAACGGCCTCGATCACCGCTCCGGGGACGGGCTTGCCGTCGAGGACCGTCCTTCCGGTCAGCGCCCCGGCCGGGGTGGCCGGGGCGGACGCTCCGGCCGCGCCCGCGGCCGGAACGAGGAGCCACGCGAGGAGGAGCGAAACGACGGAACGTCTCCGGACCAAGCACACCTCCGCGGGGTCCGCGACGCCTCACGCAACGGGAACCGGCACGCCCTCCCCGACTCGATTCCTATACGGACGCTCCGAACCGGGCGTTTCCGTCCCGACCGTTCTCCCTACGGCAGCTCGACGACCGTCTTTCCTCCCTCCGTCACCGTGAAGCCCTTCGGCGCGACCCCCTCGACCGAGAGCGTGTAGCTGCCGGGGGCGAGGTTCGCGATCGTCGCGACGCCGGACGACGCGACCCCGACGCGCCCCTCCTCCCCGAAGGCGCGGAAGGCGTGCGGCTGCCCGAGGGAGTTGCGGAGCGTCGCCGTCCCCTTTCCGCGCAGGGCCTCGCCGAGGCGGAGCTCGACGGCGCCGCCCGGCGTGAGCGCGGCGGGGAACGGGGCGCCCGGCACGACGATCCCCTCGAACCGCTGGGCCGCGTAGCCGGACGAGTCGAGAACGAGAGCGTAGCGCCCCGGCTTCAGCGAGGGGATCTCCCCCTTCCCGTCGCCGTCGAGGGAGACGTAGGTCGAGAGGACGTTCCCTCCGGCGCCGTCCTTCACGCGGACGTTCACGCCGCGGAGGGGGATCCTGTAGATGCCGTCGGAGACGCGGAGCTCGAGCCCCTCGCCGCGCGTCATCTCGACGGTCCCGCCGTCGCCGCCCCCCTCCGAGGCGACGGCGCTCTGCTTCTCCTCGAGATAGCCGTCGCGGCGGAAGGTCAGGTCCCACGTCCCCGGCTCGACGTCGTCCAGGAAAAAGCGGCCGTTCGTGTCCGTCGTCGCCCCGCCGGAGCGGCGCGAGGGCTCGGTCGAGGCGCCGGCCTGGAGGCTCCCGGCGACGCGCACGCCCTCGAGCGGCTGCTTCGTCGCGGCCGCGACGACGACGCCCGAGAGGCTCGCCGTCGGGATGTCGAAGTCGAGCGTCGCCTCTCCCGAGAGCTGGACCGTCTTCGAGAGCCCCGGCCCCCCGCCCGCGCCGGGCGCCGGCTGGACGCTCACGCCGTACTCGCCGTCCTCGAGCCCCTCGAGCCGGTAGGCGCCCGAATCGCTCGCGCGGGCCTGGGCGGAGGTGCCTCCCTGCCGCGACGAGGCGAAGACCATCGCGCCGGAGACGCCGCGCCCGCCGCGCGTGATCGTTCCCGAGATCGCGCCGGTCCCCTCGAAGGCCACCTCGACCTCGGCCTCGAGCTGCCCCTCGGCGATCGTCACGCTCTTCGCGGCGCTTCGGGAATTGCCCGCGAGAAGGTTCCCCGAGGTCACGTTGAGCCGGGTCGTCCCGACGGGGAGGCCCGTCAGCTCGAAACGCCCGTCGGCCCCCGTGCGCGCCGAGGCGTTGTACTGCTGCGGCCCGCTCGCCCAGACGGCGAGGCCCCCGAGCTGCGCCTGCGGGAGCCCCGTCACCGAGCCGCGGAGCGTCGCGCCCCCCTCGAGGACGAGGACGAGGTCCTCCCGGGACTCGCCCGCGGTCAGGACGGCAGTCTGCGGCTCGCTCGACTGCCCGGAGTGCTGGGCCGTCGCGGAATAGCGGCCGGCGGAGAGGTGGTCGAAGCGGAATCGCCCGGAAGAGTCCGTCACCGCCGACGGACCGCCGCCGAAGAAGCCACGCCCGGGACCGCCCTCGCCGGCGGGCTGCACCGAGACCTCGGCACCCGGCACCGGCTGGCGCGTCGCGGAGACGACGGTCCCGCCGAGGGCCCCTCCCTTCGCGAGGGAGACCTCGACGCTGCTCCCCCCCTCCTTCAGCTCCACCGTCTCCGTCCGGACTTCGTAGTCGTCGTGGTCGACGCGCAGGCTCACCTTCCCCGGCGCGAGCCCCTCGAGCTCGAACCGACCGTCCGCGTCGCTGAAGACCTCGTTCCCCTCGGTCGCGACGAGGCCCGCGAGCCGCGCGCCGGGGCCGTCCGCGGCGCTCGCCGAGACGCTCGCCTCGACGACGGGACGTCCCGTCTTCGCGTCGAGGACGCGCCCGCCCAGGGCGCTCCCGGCCGGGACGCGCACCTCGACGCCGTCCGTCGTCGTCGCCTCCTCGACGACGACGCCCCCGGCCCGGGCGGTCTGGTACCCCTTCGCCTCGACGACGACGGCCCACTTCCCCGCCGGCACGTCCTCGAGGGCGAAGCGGCCGTCCTCGGCCTCGACGCGGACCTTCGGGCTGAAGCCGCCCGCGGCCGCGCGGCGCCCGAGCCGGAAGACCATTCCGCCGCCCCGCTCCGGCTCGTACGAGACGTCGAAGGCCGTGACCGGCTGCCCCGACTTCGCGTCGACCGCGCTCCCCTCGATCCGCCCCGTGCCGCTGACGACGATCTCGACGCCGTCGGCGGGGGCGACGATCCCCTTCAGCGTGGGGCCCGGCCCGGCGGCCCCCCCCGAAAACCCCATCGCCTGGAGGTCGTAGGTCGCCTCGGCCTCGAGGCCGTCGAGGACGAAGGTGCCGTCGGCGCCCGTCGGGACGTTGTCGGGCGAGGGCCCCGGCGTCGCCGCACCGCCCGCGGGCCGGGCGAAGACGAGAAAGCCCTGCGCGCCGCCCCCGGTCCGCTTCCTCACCGTCCCGGTGATCGTCGCCCCCGGGGCGAGGACGACGGCGAGCGGCTCGGCGGCCGCGTCGCGCGCCACCTTCACCGGGTCGATCGTCCGCGTCGCCCAGCCGGCGGCTTTCACGCGGAGCGTGAAGTCTCCCGGGGCGATCCCCTTCAGCTCGAAGCGCCCGTCGGCGCCGCTCCGGCCGCGCGGGAGGTCCGCCTGGCTCGCGAAGTTCATCACGGCACGGGCGCCGCCGCGCCCCGCCCGGACCGCGAACGACTGGGTGAGCGTCAGCTCGGCCCCGGCGATCGGGTTCCCCTCGCCGTCCTTCACCGTCCCCGTGAGGCGCGCGCCGCGCCGGAGCGTCACGAGGACGCCCGCCTTCGTCCCGCCCGGCGCGAGGGCGAGCCCCCCGAGGACCGTCCTCTCGTGCTCGGGATGCGTCACCGTGAGCGCCTGGTTCTCTCCCGGCTCCAGGCGCGTCGCCGTGAAGCTCCCGTCGGCGCGCGAGCGGAACGCCGGCTTCACGCCCCGCATGAGCGCGAAGAATCCCGCGACTCCGCCCGCGTTGCGGGCGACGGTCCCCTTCGCGTCCGCGACGGGTCGCCCGGCCTCGTCGACGACGCGCCCGGTCAGCGTCGCCCCGAGCGTGAGCGGGACGTCGAGGGCCTTCGTCTCGCCGCGCGCGAGCCTCACGTTCTCGCGCGTCCAGAGGACGTGCCGCGGCTCGTCCGCCGCCACCGAGAGGTCGCCGGGCCTGAGGCCCCGGAGGCGGAATCGGCCGTCGGGGCCCGAGCGCGCGACGCGCGTGGCGAGAGGTGACCTCACCGTCAGCTTCACGCGCGCGACTGGCCGGAGCGTCTCCACGCTGAACGTCTTCCCCTCGAGCGTCGCCGGGGGCGAGAGCGTCAGCGCGAGCGCCGGCGTCGCAGGGCCGGGCGTCACCGCGGCCGCCTCGGCATACCCCTC
>JBDIBE010000189.1:0-6524 GCA_039812785.1 Thermoanaerobaculia bacterium
CCGTTGCCGGCGGCGCCGCCGCGGCGGCCGTCGGGCCCACGGTCAGCTGGCTCACCTGCGACGCGGAGGAGGGGGCGCGCGTCTCCTCCTCGCCGAAGGCGCCGTCGCCCGGGAGGCCGCTCGGCTGCGACCATCCGGCGGGAGTGGAGCCGGACGGCGACGGGGTGCCGATCCCGCCGGGGGTGGCGGCCGCGCCCGAGAGCGACTTCCTCGTCTCGGTGCTCGGGAGCGTCGAGACCGACTCGGGGTCGGGGACGAGCCCGGCCTTCTCGGCCTCTCCCTGCGCGGCGACGAGGGCGTCGATGATCTCCTCGTAGCCCGCCGGCCGGTCGTCGGCCTTCTTGGCGAGCATCTTCAGGACGAGCGCCTGGAGGGGCTCCGGGATCGCCGGGCTCCCCTCGGGGGCGGTGAAGTCGATCGGGGCGCGGTTCTCCTGCGCCATGACCCACTCGAGGTAGTTCCTCGAGTTCTGGACGTTGATCGGCCGGCGCTTCGTCAGGAGGCGGAAGAAGATGACGCCGAGCGAGTAGATGTCGCTCCGGAAGTCGATGTGCCCGAAGGTGAGGAGCTCGTGCGAGGCGTAGGCGAGCTTTCCGAGGAACTCGCCCGTCTGCGTCAGCTCCCCGCCGCTCCCCTCCTGCATCACCTTCGCGACGCCGAAGTCGAGGATCTTCACGAGGCGCCGGTCGTCCTGCAGGGTGACGAGGACGTTGTTCGGCGAGAGGTCGCGGTGGAGGATGTTCCGTTCCTTCAGGTAGGCGAGGCCCATCGCGGCCTGCACCATCAGGGGGAGGAGCTCGGGGAACGGGCGCCCCTCGAAGGCGCCGAAGTCGACGCCGCGGAGGTACTCCATGACGATCGTCGGGAGCCCCTCGCGCGACCGGGTGATCTCGTAGCACCGGACGATGTTCCGGTGGTTGAGCGAGCTCAGGATCTGGTTCTCCTTCATGAACCGGGCCTGGAGCTCGGGGTCCGTCAGGCTCCGCGACATCACCTTCGCCGCGACGGGGAGGTGGGTCCGGCGGTCCTCCGCGAGGAAGACGATGCCCATCCCGCCCTCTCCCAGGACGCGGGAGACGTGATAGTGATCGAACTCGGGGGGCCTGAGGAGAACGCTCAACTGTGGTCCGCGGCCGCGATTGTAAGGCCCATCCCGCTTCCCGTCGCGCGGCCCGCGGACGGATCCTCCGCGAGCCTTCCGGGCGCCCCCGGGCGGGACCTCAGGAGGCCGCCCGCGCGGCCTTCCACGCCGCGAAGAGGCGCGGCGCCGCATCGACGAACCCGCCGTGCCGGGGCGTCCAGCCGAGCCGGTGGACGGCCTTCCACGAGTCGACGTGCTGGCTGAGGGCGAGGCACGTCGCGAACGGGCCCATCGCCGCGACCGCCTGCTCCACGGGGACGTGCTCGAGCCGCCCCTCGGCGCCGGCCGCGAGGCTCGCCGCTGCGGCGCACTCGCTCACCGTGGCGCGGCTCCGGTCGGTGGCGTTGATCACCTCGCCGCCGAGCCCCGACTCCGCCGCGCGGACGTAGAGGTCGGCGAGGTCGTCGCGGTGGACCATCGCCCAGCGGTTCGCCCCGTCGCCGACGACGCGCGCGGCGCCGTCCTTCCCGGCGGTCTCGAACCAGGAGGCCGTGAGGCTGCCGCCCCCTCCGTAGACGCAGCCGGGGCGGATCACGATCGTCCGGAGGCCGCCGCCGTTCCAGGAGAGGACGGCCGCGTCGACGGCGGGGCGCGGCGCGACGTGCGTGGGCGGGTCGAGCGGGGACGTCTCGTCCGCGGCGCCGTCGCCCGTGTCTCCGTAGACCCAGACGCCGCTCGTGGCGAGAAGGACGCGGCCCGACCGGTCGCGGGCGGCGTCGCGGAGCGCGCCGAGCGTCGCCCGGTGGAGGTCCCAGGAGCGCTCGGAGTACTCGACGGCGCAGTGGACGAGGACGGAGCAGCGCTCCGCGGCGAGGCGCCAGCCCTCGGGCTCCTCCATCGTCCCGGCGACGGGGACGACCTCGGCGGCCTCGAGGAGGCGCGCCTTCTCCGGGCTTCGGGCGAGCCCGAAGGTCTCGTGCCCCGCGCGGGCGAAGGCGGAAGCGACGGCGAATCCGATGTGGCCCGTGGCGCCGGTGACGAACGCTTTCATGGAGGGCTCCTTCCGGGACGGACGGGATGATAGGCCGCGTCAGCGGGCCGCGGGCGCGGGCCCGGCGAAGCCGCGGACGGCGTGGGGGCGGTACGGCGCCTCGAGGGCGGCGATCTCCTCCGGCGAGAGGGCAAGGTCGAGGGCGGCGATCGCTTCGTCGAGGTGGGCGAGCTTCGTCGCCCCCACGATCGGCGCGGTCACGCCCGGCCGCGCGAGGAGCCACGCGAGGGCGACGCGCGCCATCGGGACGCCGCGCGCCGCGGCGGCCGCGCGGAGCGCGGCGATCACGTCGGCGTCGGAGGGGTGGTCGTAGAGCTGCCGCGCGTAGTCGTCGGAGGCGGCGCGCGGCGTCGCCTCGCGGTCGGCCGGGTGGGCGCGCGTTCCGGCGAGGAGGCCCCGCGCGAGGGGAGACCAGGGGAGGACGCCGATCCCCTCCTCGAGGCACAGGGGGAGCATCTCGCGCTCCTCCTCGCGGTAGAGGAGGTTGTAGTGGCCCTGCATCGAGACGAAGCGCGCGAGCCCCCGCGCGTCCGCGGCGCAGAGCGCCTTCAGGAAGCGCCACGCCTCGCCCGAGCTCGCGCCGACGTACCGGACCTTCCCCTGCCTCACGAGGAGGTCGAGCGCCTCGAGCGTCTCGAGGAGCGGCGTCGCCGGGTCGAAGCGGTGGATCTGGTAGAGGTCGATCGTCTCGACGCCGAGGCGCGCGAGGCTCGCCTCGCACGCCTGGACGACGTGCTTGCGCGAGAGGCCTCCCATGTTCGGGCCGGGGCCCATCGGGAAGTGGACCTTCGTCGCGATCACGAGCTCCTCGCGGCGCCCCATCTCGCGCAGGAGCCGTCCCGTCACCTCCTCGCTCGCGCCGAGCGAGTACATGTCGGCCGTGTCGAAGAGGTTGACGCCCGCCTCGAGGGCGCGGCGGAAGAACGGGCGGGCCTCTTCGGCGGAGAGGACCCACGGCCGCCACTTCGGGTCGCCGTAGCTCATGCATCCGAGGGCGAGGCGGGAGACGACGAGGCCGGTCTTTCCGAGGTTCGCGTACTTCATGTTCCGGTTCCCGGGGGGCGATCGTCGCACGTCCCGGCCGCGCCGAGGGCCTCGAGCAGGGAGGCGACCTCGGTCGCGGAGAGCTCGCGCCCTCCGCCCGGCGGGAGGTCGCCGAGCGTGACGGGGCCCACGGACTCCCGCCGGAGGCGCCGCACCCGGAAGCCGGCCGACGGCGAGCCAGCCGCCGTACGGCGGAGGCAGGAGCGCGAAGACGGGCATCGCGCCCCCCTCGGGGACCGTCGAGCAGACGACGCCGCGCGGCTTGTGGAAGGCGTAGACGCTCAGGAGGACCTCCGAAAGCTCGAAGGCCCGCTTTCGCGGGCCTTCGGGAACGGGTGGGCGAAGCGCCCGGATCAGTCGGGGTCGATACGGGGAAGGGCCGCAGGCCCGGGCGGGAGCTGAGCGAGGGCGCGCAGCGACATCGCTCAGTCGGGGTCGATACGGGGAAGGGCCGCAGGCCCGGGCGGGAGCTGAGCGAGGGCGCGCAGCGACATCGCTCAGTCGGGGTCGATATTGGTCACGAAGGTGACCTTGCCGCCCTTGAACTGCTTCAGGACCACGCTCTTCGTCGGGTCGGGCGAGCCGCCCCGGTAGACGATCTTCCCGGTGACGCAGTCCTGCGTCGAGATCTTCGCGAAGGCGTCGCGGACGCTCTCGCGGTCGTCCTTCTCCGCGAGCTGCAGCGCCGTCCGGAGGAGGTAGATCGCGTCGTAGGTGAGGGCGGCGACGTCGTCCGGCACCTCCTTGGCGTAGCGCTGCTCGAAGGCCGCGCGGAACGTCCCGACCTTGTCCTCCATCGCGTTCGGGTTGTAGTGCGCGCAGAAGTAGGCCCCCTCGACCTCCTGGGCGTTCTTGAGGAGCTCGGGGTTCCCCCAGTTGTCGCTCCCGAGGAACGGCGCCTTGATGCCGGCGGCGCGGGCCTGCTCGAGCTGCTCGGGCACCTCGACGTAGTAGCTCGGCAGGTAGACGAGGTCCGGCGAGGCCTCGGCGATCTTCTTCATCTGGGCCGAGTAGTCGGTCGTCCCGGCGGCGTAGGTCTCCATCGCCACGACCTGCGCCCCGCGCGCCTCGAGCTCCTTCTTCATCAGCTCGGCCTGCGCCTTCGGGGCCTCCGACTCGGGGTTGTAGAGGATCGCGACCTTCGTCGCCTTGATGTAGCCCGTCGCGAACTTCGCGAGCGCCCGCGCCTGGAACTCGTCGGAGTAGCAGGCCCGGTAGACGAAGCGGCGCGTCTTGCCCGTGTCGTCCCTCGTCAGGCGGGGGGCCGTGGACCAGGGGGAGACGAGGAGGACCTTCTTCGCCTCGGCGACCGCGGCCGCGGGGACCGCGCCGCTCGAGGCGTTCGGCCCGATGATGGCGAGGACGCCCTCCTGGTCGATGAGCCGCTCGGCGGCGGCGACCGAGGCGTCCGCCTTCCCCTCCCCGTCCTCGATGACGAGACGGAGGAGGTGGTGCGTGCCGGCGACCTTCACCCCGCCCGACTCGTTGATCTCGTTGATGGCGAGCTCGGCGGCCTTCTTGCAGGACTCGCCGACGGCCGGGAGGTCGCCGCTCAGCTCGGCGATGACGCCGATCTTGATGTCGGGCCCGCTCCGCTTGCAGGCCGCCTGGGTGAGGAGCACACCGCCGAGAGATCCGGCGAGGAGGAACGTCGTCGCTTTGAGAGCAAGGTCCCGCTTCATATCCGGGGAGCCTATTTCCGGACCGGGGGGGCGGTCAAACGGAGATACCGGGTAGAATCCCCCTTTCGCCCCGCGGAGGGGCGGCGCGCGCTCGACGGACGTCCGGAAGGAGCCTCGCGGGAGGTGCCCGGAGCGGTCCCGCCGCCGCCCGGGGAGAGCTCGTCGCCGGAGGTCCCATGCCCTTCAACCTCAAGAACCGCCACTTCCTGACGATCCACGACTTCACGCAGAAGGAAGTCCTCTACCTGCTCGACCTGGCCCGCGACCTCAAGCGCGCCAAGTACGCCGGGACGGAGGTCGCGCGCCTTCGCGGGAAGAACGTCGCGCTCATCTTCGAGAAGGACTCGACGCGGACGCGCTGCGCCTTCGAGGTCGCCTGCTACGACCAGGGGGCGAACGTGACCTACCTCGGCCCCTCCGGCTCCCAGATCGGGAAGAAGGAGTCGATGAAGGACACCGCCCGCGTCCTCGGGCGGATGTACGACGCCATCGAGTACCGCGGCTACGGGCAGGCGATCGTCGAGGAGCTCGCGAAGTGGGCGGGCGTCCCCGTCTACAACGGCCTGACGGACGAGTTCCACCCGACCCAGATCCTCGCGGACCTCCTCACCATGCGCGAGCACAGCGACAAGCCGCTCTCGCAGATCTCGTACGCCTACCTCGGCGACGCGCGGAACAACATGGGGAACACCCTCATGCTCGCCGGCGCCCTGATGGGGATGGACGTGCGGATGGGGGCGCCGAAGCACCTCTGGCCGGTCGAGGAGCTCGTCGCGAAGGCGAACGAGCTCGCGAAGGCCTCCGGCGGGAAGGTCACGCTCACGGAGGACCCGAAGGCCGCCGTCGCCGGGGTCGACTTCGTCCACACGGACGTCTGGGTCTCGATGGGCGAGCCCGACTCCGTCTGGGCCGAGCGGATCAAGCTCCTCCTTCCGTACCAGGTCAACGCGGCGCTCATGGCCGCGACGGGGAATGAGAAGGCGAAGTTCCTCCACTGCCTCCCTTCGTTCCACAACCGGGAGACGAAGATCGGCGAGGAGATCTTCAAGAAGTTCGGCATCGAGGCGATGGAGGCGACGGACGACGTCTTCGAGTCGCCGGCGTCGGTCGTCTTCGACCAGGCCGAGAACCGCCTCCACACGATCAAGGCCGTCCTCGTCGCGACGCTCGCCTAGGGGGAACGCATGCGCATCGTCGTCGCCCTCGGGGGCAACGCGCTCCTCCGGCGCGGGGAGCCGATGACCGCCGAGAACCAGCGGGCGAACGTGAAGCGGGCCTGCGAGGCGCTCGCGCCCGTCGCCGACGCGAACGAGATCGTCATCTCGCACGGGAACGGGCCGCAGGTGGGACTCCTCGCCCTCCAGCAGTCGGCCTACGCCGGGGTCGACCCCTACCCGCTCGACGTCCTGGGGGCCGAGACCGAGGGGATGATCGGGTACCTCGTCGAGCAGGAGCTCGGGAACCTCCTTCCGTTCGAGCGCCCGTTCGCGACGATCCTCTCGATGACCGAGGTCGACCCGGACGACCCGGCCTTCCGGAACCCGACGAAGCCGATCGGCCCCGTCTACGCCAAGGACGAGGCCGACCTGATGGCCGCCGAGAAGGGGTGGACCTTCAAGGCGGACGGCAACGGCTGGCGCCGCGTCGTCCCGTCGCCGCGCCCGAA
>JBDIBE010000190.1:0-6523 GCA_039812785.1 Thermoanaerobaculia bacterium
GGAAGGGGCGACGGCGCTCTCGATCCTCCTCGGGACGGGCGTCGTCGGGACCCTGACCGGCGGGCGCCTCGCCGACCGCTTCGGACGGCGCCCCGTCATCCTCGCCTCGATGGCGGCGCTCGCGCCGCTCCTCTTCGCCCTCGCCTCGGTCCGCGACCCGCGCGTCGCGACGGCGCTCCTCGTCCCGGTCTCGCTCGCCCTCTACTTACCCTTCAGCGTCCTCGTCGTGATGGGGCAGGAGTACCTCCCGAACCACGTCGGGACGGCCTCGGGCGTCACGGTCGGCCTCGCGGTGACGGCGGGCGGGCTCGCCGCGCCGCTCCTCGGCCTCGTCGCGGACCGATGGGGCGTCGCCGCCCCTCTCGCCGTCGTCTCCGCGCTCCCGCTCCTCGCCGTCGCGCTGACCCTGACGCTGCCGGACCCGCGGGCAGGGGCGGGAACGGCAGTGCCGGCGCGCGCGTGAGATCGAGGCGCCGGCGCCGAGATGACCACCCGCGTTACAGGCGCCGCGCAGAGTGGAAGAGCCAAGACCTGACCCCGCTTCGACGGAGACGTGCAGGCCGTCGAAGGCGCGGCGCCGTCAGCCCGCGCGTCCCGGGAGCCGCCGGATGACGTCGACGAACGCGAGGAGGTCTTCCAGGCGGTTCTCGACGACGTCTTCCACGACGCCGAGGTCGACGTCGCCGTAGCCGTGGACGAGGACGTTCCGGAACCCCGCCATCGACCCGAGCCGGGTCGCCAGGTCGGCGGAGAGGCGCCCCGCGCGGCCGAGGATGGAGAAGAGATCCCGGCTCGTCCGCGGCTCGCCGAGCCTCTCGTCGGAGACGACGTGGGAGGCGACGTCGAGGGCGGCCTGTATCGCGATCTGGAGCGTGTGCTCGACGAACCGCTCCTCCTTCACGTCGGTGCGCAGCGCGGCCGTGAGGGAGAGCTCACGCAGCTCGCGGACGCACGTCTCGATGAACGCGAGCTTCTTGGCGACGAGGTCGCGGTCGATCACGGGCGGCCCTCACGGTAGCGCCGGAGGAACGGCTCGACGTCGAAGAAGTCGTTCCGCACCTTCGTCTCGAAGAGCGCGCGGAAGAGCGGGTCGCGGTCGACGAGGAGCGTGCCGTCGCGGAGGACCCGGTGGACGAGGTCGGGAGGCGCGTCGTTCGCGACGACGACCTGGGCCGGGAGGCCGAGCGCATCTTCGATTCGCCCCTCGAGCTCGTGCGCCTCGTTGCCGAGCCTCGGCTCGGGCGGCTCCCGGAAGAGGAGGGCCAGGTCCACGTCGCTGTCCAGCCGCTCGTCGCCGCGGGCCCGGCTCCCGAAGAGCCACGCGGCCACGACGGACGACGGAGCCTCGGCCAGGACGGCCTGCAGCGCGGACGCGAAGGATCGCGCCCTGTCCGGCGGTGAGATCCGCGCTGTCGGTTCCGGGGACGGGACGAACGACACCAGACCTCCGATCTTCGCTTCGTCGACGGCGCGCACCCGCGAAGGTGGCGACCGCCGCGATCATAGCGGGGTCGACCGGCGGGACTCGCGAGAACGTCCCGCGGTTCCGCGGGCGGCCTCAGCGAAGGCCCGCGACGACGTAGAGGACGCGGAGGTCCTCGGAGACCATGTACGCCGCCTGGCGTCCGTCGGGCGTCACGAGGATGGAGATGCCAAGCGCTCCCGCGAGATCCGGAGGCGCGATCGAGCCCACTTCGGTGCGGGCTCCGGAGGTCCACTCGACGCGGGCGATGGTCGCCGGGAGCAGTGCGGGGTCGTAGGCGAAGACCGACCTGCCGCCGTCGGCCCAGCCGGCGAGGGCCTCGCCGTTCTTCACTCCCTCGAGCGGGACGGCCTCTCCGCCGGCGACGGGGTAGAGACGGAACACGCCGCCGGAGAGCCCGACGACGGCGCGGCCGTCCCACGAGATCCACGGGACCCTGCCGACGACGCCCTCCGGCGTCACCGGGTGCCGATTCGTACCTTCGGATCCTGCGACGAAGACGCGCTGAGGTCGGCCGGGGGACATGTCGGCGAGCCAGATCCCCGCCCCGTCCGGCAGGAGACCCGCGGTTGCATCCGAGAAGCCGTTCATCGGGACCTTCCTCGGCTCCCCCTCGCCTATGGGGTAGATCGCGACCTCGACGGCTTCGGAGCCCGGAATGCCCATCACGAAGAAGGCGCCGTCGGGGGAGAAGACCGGCCTCTGTCCCCGACCGCCTTCCAGGTGGATGGGCGGACCGCCCGACGTGCTCCTGAGGAAGACCCGTCGCTCGCCCCTCCCTGCTCCTTCTCCGTACTCCCAGAAGGAGAGCGTTCGGCCGTCCCGGGTCATGTCCCAGAGGCGGGAGCAGTCGAGGAGCGAGAGCTCGCGGTCGGGCCCGGCCTCCCCGGAGCGGAAGAAGATCCTCTGGCGGAAGTCTTCCCGGGCGAGGAGCGCCCGGCCGTCCCTGGCGACATCCATCAGGACGAGGTGACCGGTCTCCCGGTGGATCTCGCGCTCCTTTCCGGAAAGAGTCACGGCCCGAATGGACTTGGGCGTGCCCCTCGGCGCCGCCGTGAACCAGACCTCGTCGCCCGCGGGCGACCACGCGAGGCCGTTCACGTCGAAGTACCAGGGCGTGAGCACGGTCTTCCGGCCCGCCCTGTCCGCTACGGCGACCACCCCGCCGCTGTTCCCGTCGTGGTCGTGCTCGACGTAGGCGATCCGGTCTCCGGTCGGGGAGGTGCGCACGTCGGAGATGTAGGTGGTGCTGCGGGCGAGGACGGTGCCGGGTGGCTGTTCGAGCGTCGCCCCGGGCAGCGTTTCGCGGCCGACGGCGAGGACGGCGCCGTCGCGGGACCAGTCGGCGGAGGAGATGCCGGGGGCGACGATTCGCGGCGTGGTGCCGCGCAGCGACCCGATGGCGAGGCGGGGAAGCGTCCCCGAGTTGCCGAACCGTGACATCCGGCTCCCGGGAGAGATGGCGACTTCGCCCGAGGGGGAGACGGCGAGGAGCCGGGCGGGAGGGAGGTCCGTGTCCAGGGTCTCCAGCGTGTCGACGAGGACCGTCCAGACCTGCTGCGGGCGGCCGTCCCAGGCGGCGCTGTAGACCACGGTCTTCCCGCCGGGCGCGAAGCGCGCGCCGGAGACGAAACCGCGCCGGAAGGTGAGCCTTTGAAAGGACGGCAAGGGACGTTCGGATGAGCGTGGCGCGGCGATGAACCCCGCCACGGCGCCCCCGAGGCCGACGATCCCCGCGAGAACGACGGCGCCGATCCATCGCGTGCGCCGGGACGCACCGTCGGGCCGCAGGTCGGCGGTGGCCGGGAGGGCCCGGGTCAGGTGCTGGTGGCACCTCGCGACGTCGCGCGCGAGGTCGCGCGTGGATTCGTAGCGGCCGTCCGGCTCTTTGGCGAGGCAGCGGTCGACGATCCAGCGGACCGGAACGGGAACGGACGGTGCGAGCGTCTCGAGCGGCTCCGGCTCGTCGCGGATGATCGCCGTCAGGACGTCGGCGGGGGTGTCGGCGCGGAATGCGCGCTTTCCCGTGAGCATCTCGTAGAGGACGGCCCCGAGGCTGAACTGGTCGCTCCGGTGGTCGACGGGCAGGCCCCGAGCCTGCTCGGGCGACATGTAGGCGACGGTGCCGACGACGGCGCCGGCCTCGGTCAGGACGGAGACCGTGGGGGACCGGCTCTCGTCGTCGCTGCGGAAGCTCGTCTCGTACCGCGCGAGGCCGAAGTCGAGGACCTTGGCGTGGCCGTCCCTCGTGAGGAAGGCGTTCTCGGGCTTGATGTCCCTGTGGACGACCGCCTTTTCGTGGGCGGCGGCCAGCCCCTCGGCGACCTCGCGGGCGATCTCGAGGGCGCGCCGGACGGGGACCGGGCCCCGAAGGAGGAGCGCGCGGAGCGTCTCTCCCTCGAGGAGCTCGGCGACGGCGAAGGGGACGCCGTTCTCCTCGCCGACGTCGAAGAGGGCGAGGATGTTGGGATGGGAGAGGGCCGCGACGGCCTTCGCCTCGCTCTCGAATCGGGCGAGCATGCGGCGGTCGCTGGCGAAACGGTCGGGGAGGACCTTGAGGGCGACGTCGCGGCCGAGCTTCGTGTCTCGGGCGCGGAAGACCTCGCCCATGCCGCCCGCGCCGAGCGGCGCGATCACCTCGTAGCGGCCGAGGCGGGTGCCGGGAGGGAGAGGCATGCCCTGGCCTCCGTGAAGTGTTCCGGTTGAGGGATTTCCCGCGGGAAGTCTACGCCGCCGGAGAGGCTCCGCAGAGTCAGAGGCGGGACGGAGAGCGGTGCGGAGCCGCCTTGCGCGCGTCAGGCTCGGGCTTCGGGCTGCGCCTCGGCCGCCCCGTCGTTCGACCACCCGAGCCGGTCGAACAGGGCGAGGAGGAGCGAGAGCGCGACGGCGACGAAGGTGCCGAGCGCCATCCCCTTCAGCTCGACCGTCCCGAGCTTCACCGCGGCGCCGCTCGCGCCGCTGACGAGGACGACGGAGGTGAGGACGAGGCTGCGGGGCCTCGTGTAGTCGACCTTCTTCTCGACGAGCATCCGGATGCCGGCCGCGGCGATGACGCCGAAGAGGAGGATGCAGACGCCCCCCATTACGGGCGTCGGGATGCTGCGGATCGCCGCCGCGAGCTTGCCGACGAAGGAGATGACGACGGCGAGGACGGCCGCGCCGCCGATGACCCAGGTCGAGAAGACGCGCGTGATCGCGAGGACGCCGATGTTCTCGCCGTAGGTCGTGTTCGGCGTCGCGCCCGCGAGGCCGGAGAGGACGTTCGAGAGGCCGTCGCCGAGGAGGGAGCGGTCGAGCCCCGGGTCCTTCACGAAGTCGCGCCCGACGACGTTCCCCGTGACGACGAGGTGGCCGACGTGCTCGGCGAGGACGACGAGCCCGGCGGGGAGGACCATCAGGATCGCCTGCGGCGAGAAGGCGGGGGCGTAGAGCGTCGGCACCTCGAACCAGGGGGCCGCGGCGACAGGAGCGAGGTCGACGAGCCCGGCGGCGAGCGCGGCGCCGTAGCCGGCGACGACGCCGATCAGCACGGGGATGACGCCCAGGAAGCCGCGGAAGAGGACCGAGCCGAGGACGGTGACGGCGAGAGTCACCATCGCGACGGCGACGGCCGTCCCGCGCCCGGGCTGCGCCGCGCCGTCGCCCGTGAGCCCTGCCATGCTCGTGGCGACGGGGGCGAGCTCGAGGCCGATGACGGCGACGATCGCCCCCATCGCCGCGGGCGGGAAGACGACGTCGAGCCAGCGGGTCCCGGCGACACGAACGACCTGCGAGACGAGTATGAAGAGGAGCCCGAAGGCGATGAAGCCCCCCTGCGCCGCGGCGTAGCCGCCGAGCTCGGGGTGGGCGAGGACGGCGAAGACGGGGGAGATGAAGGCGAAGCTCGAGCCGAGGTAGGCGGGCACCTTGCCGCGGCAGACGGCGAGGTAGACGAGCGTGCCGAGCCCGTTCAGGAGGAGCGAGGTCGCGGGGTTGACCTTGAAGAGGAACGGCACGAGGACCGTCGCGCCGAACATCGCGAAGAGGTGCTGGAGCGAGAGGGGGACGGTCTGGAGCAGGGGGAGCCGCTCGCCGACGTCGATGACGCGCCTCTGCATGGCCTGCCTCCCGGCCGGGCGTCCCGGCTAAAGTAGAAAATCAAGACCTGACCCCACGGGCGAAAGCGATTGATTGTAGGGCTTCGGGGGGCGGGTGGCGACGATTCTTTCGAGGCGTCCGCGTTTCGTCCGGGGCGTCGCGAGGGCTAGGATTCCAAGGTGAGTTCCGCCGGGGGCGCGCCCGCCCGGGGCGCCCGGAGAGAGCCCTTTTCGCGACACGCCGTCGAACGCACAGCGGAGGACGCGGCCCGGCCGGGCCACGCTCCCGCGGAAGGAACCGTCTGATGCCCGTCGACCTCGACTACCTCGCCCCGGCCACGGTGGACGACGCCGTGGCGCTCCGCGCGAACAGTCCGGCCTCGGCCTTCCTCCTCGGGGGGACCGACCTCCTCCCGCAGATGCGCGCGGGGCGGAAGAGCCCGGAGACGCTCATCGACCTGAAGCGGATCCCCGAGCTCTGCGGGATCCGCGAGAACCCGGACGGCGGGCTCACGATCGGCGCGGCGGTTCCGCTCGCCGACCTCGAGACGCACCCGCTCGTCCTCGCGCGCTTCCCGCTCCTCGCCGAGTGCGCGAAGACCGTCGGCGCCTGGCCGCTCCGCCAGAGGGCGACGCTCGCGGGGAACGTCTGCAACGCCTCTCCCGCGGCCGACACGGCCATCGCGCTCCTCGCGCTCGACGCGGTCGTGAACGTCGCCTCGACGACGGGGCGGCTCGCGATGGCGGTCTCGGAGCTCTTCCTCGGCCCCGGCCAGACGGCGCTCATGCCGGGTGACCTCGTGACGGAGATCGTCCTGCCGGGCGCGGTCGCTGGATTCCGCGGCTCCTACCAGCGCCTCTCGCGCCGGAAGGGGATGGACCTCGCGACGGTCGGCGTCCTCGTCGGGAAGAGGGACGGGGCGCCGGCGAGCTGGCGCGTCGCGCTCGCGGCCGTGGCGCCGAC
>JBDIBE010000191.1:0-6436 GCA_039812785.1 Thermoanaerobaculia bacterium
CCCGTCGACGTCGAAGTTCACGAGGAAGCGCTTCCTGAGTCTCGCGAAGGTGCGTTTGTCGGCCATCGGCTCCTCGAGTGTTCCCGGCGCTCTTCCCTTCACCGGACCGGAGTTGCACGAATCTGGAGCGGTCCTTCCGCCCTCGACGTCCGCCCCGCGGCGGAACGCCGCCTGTGACGAACGAGATTATTGACCGGGACTCCATTTCTCAATATTCTACTAACCCTGTAGGCTAATCGTGAAAATCTCCCGACGCGGCCTCTACGCCCTCAAGGCGCTCACCCACCTCGCCGAGCGGTGGGGAGGCGCTGCCGTCCCGACGCGCGAGATCGCCGCGCGGGAGGAGATCCCGGAGAAGTTCCTCGAGGCGATCCTGGTGACGCTCAAGAACGCCCGCGTCGTCGCGAGCCAGCGGGGCCGCGACGGCGGCTACCGGCTCGCGCGCCCACCGCGCGAAATCGTCGTCGGCGACGTCGTCCGGCTCCTCGACGGCCCTCTCGCGCCGTTCGGCGACGCCGCCGAGCTGACCCGCCGCGTGAGGACCGAGCGGCGGCACGCCGGGCTCTTCGACCTTTTCCTCGAGGTGAGGAACGCCGCCGCCGCGATCCTCGACCACACCACCCTCGCCGACCTCCTCGACCGCGAGCGCCGCGTCCTCGGCGCGCGCGCCGCGGAGGAAGCCGGCCCGACGGAGAGAACGTGACCGACCGGACCTCGCGCCTCCTGCGACCCGCGGCCGCCCTGGGCACCGCCGTGGCCGCCCTCCTCGCCGTCCACGCCGCCTCAGGCCGCGCCGCCCCGGGGGCTCCCGTCGAGATCCTGAACGTCTCCTACGACCCGACGCGCGAGCTCTACCGCGACCTGAACGGTGCGTTCTCGAAGGAGTACCGCGATCGGACCGGGACGGAGGTCACCGTCCGGATGTCGCACGGCGGCTCCGGGAAACAGGCCCGCTCCGTCATCGACGGCCTGCAGGCCGACGTCGTCACCCTCGCCCTGGCGTGGGACGTCGACGCGCTCGCCGACCGCGGCCTCGTGAAGCCCGGCTGGCAGCGGCGCCTGCCGGACAACGCCGCGCCCTGGACCTCGACGATCGTCTTCCTCGTCCGCTCCGGGAACCCGAAACGGATCGCCGGCTGGGCCGACCTCGCCCGCCCGGGCGTCTCCGTCATCTGCCCGAACCCGAAGACCTCGGGCGCGGCCCGGTGGGGATACCTCGCGGCGTGGGGCTCGGCGCTGAAGGCCGGGAAGGCCGAAGCGGGAGCGCGCGACCTCGTCGCCGGGATCTTCCGGAACGTCGCCGTCCTCGACACGGGCGCCCGCGGCTCGACGACGACCTTCGTCCGCCGCGGCCTCGGCGACGTCCTCGTCGCGTGGGAGAACGAGGCGCACCTCGCCCTCGCCGAGGCGGGCGGCGCCGTCGAGATCGTCGTGCCGAAGAGCTCGATCCTGGCAGAGCCGCCCGTCGCCGTCGTCGACTCCGTCGTCGACCGGAGCGGGACGCGGGCCGTGGCCGAGGCCTACCTCCGCTTCCTCTGGTCCCCCGCCGCCCAGGAGGTCGCCGCCCGACACCACTACCGCCCGCGCCTCGCCGCGTCGGCCGCGAAGGCGGGGCGGGAGTTCCCTCCCGTGGCGACCTTCACCGTCGACGAGCTCTTCGGGGGGTGGCGCGCCGCGCAGAAGAGGCACTTCGACGACGGCGGCGTCTTCGACTCCTTCTTCGCGACGAAGTGAAGCCGCTCCGCGCCTCCCCGCCGCTCCTCCCGGGCTTCGGCCCGGCGCTCGGGGTGACGCTCCTCGGCCTCTCCCTCGTCGTCCTCGCGCCGCTCGCCGCGCTCCTCCTCGCTTCGACGGAGACGACGCCGGAGGCGTTCCTCGCCGCCGTCACGACGCCCCGAGTCGTCGCCGCCGTGAGGCTCTCGTTCCTCGTCTCGCTCGCGGCCGCCGTCGTCTCCTCCGCGCTCGGCCTTCTCCTCGCGTGGGTCCTCGTCCGCTACCGCTTCCCCGGCCGGCGGCTCGTCGACGCCGTCGTCGACCTCCCGTTCGCGCTCCCGACGGCCGTCGCCGGCATCACGCTCACGACGCTCTACGCCCCGACCGGATGGCTCGGGAGGCCCCTCGCCGAGCTCGGGCTGAAGGTGGCGTTCACCCCGCTCGGCATCGCCGTCGCGCTCGTCTTCCTCGGGCTCCCCTTCACCGTGAGGACCCTCCAGCCCGTCCTCGCGAGCCTCGACCCGGAGGTCGAGGACGCCGCCGAGAGCCTCGGCGCCACCCGCCTCGACACCTTCCGCCGCGTCCTCCTCCCCGAGCTCCGCCCCGCGCTCCTCACGGGCGGCACGCTCGCCTTCGCGCGCGGGGTCGGCGAGTACGGCTCCGTCGTCTTCATCTCCGGGAACATGCCGATGCGGACCGAGATCGCGCCGCTCCTCGTCATGACGAAGCTCGAGCAGTACGACGTGGCCGGCGCGACCGCCCTCGCGACGGTCCTCCTCGCCGCCTCCTTCCTCCTCCTACTCGCGCTCAACCGCCTCGAGGCCTTCTCCGCGAGGGCCGGCCGGTGAGCCCGCCCCGCCCGCGCGAGGGGCGCCCCGTGAGGATCGCGCTCATCGTCCTCGCCCTCGCCGCCGTCGCCCTCGTCCTCCTCGTCCCTCTCGCGGCCGTCTTCGTCGAGGCATTCCGCGACGGCGCGGGGGCCTGGCTCTCGGCCGTGACCGAGCCCGACGCGCGCCACGCGCTGAAGCTGACGCTCCTCGTCGCCGCGATCGCCGTCCCCCTGAACGCCCTGTTCGGCCTCGCGGCCGGCTGGGCGCTCGGGAAGTTCCGCTTCCCGGGGCGGGACGTCGTCCTGACCCTCGTCGACCTGCCGTTCGCCGTCTCGCCCGTCGTCGCGGGCCTCGTCTTCGTCCTCCTCCTCGGCCGGGCGAGCCCGCTCGGGGGGTGGCTCGCCGAACGCGGCGTCGAGGTCGTCTTCGCCGTCCCCGGCATCGTCCTCGCGACGGTCTTCGTGACCTTCCCGTTCGTCGCGCGCGAGGTCGTCCCGCTCATGCAGTCGCAGGGGACCGACGAGGAGGAGGCCGCTCGCGTCCTCGGCGCCGGCTTCCTGACGACCTTCTTCCGCGTCACCCTCCCGAACGTGAAGTGGGCGCTCCTCTACGGCGTCGTCCTCTGCACCGCGCGCGCCGTCGGGGAGTTCGGCGCGGTCTCCGTCGTCTCCGGGCACGTCCGCGGGAAGACGAACACGCTCCCCCTCCACGTCGAGGCGCTCTACAACGAGTACGCCTTCCAGGGGGCCTTCGCCGCGGCCTCCCTCCTGACGGTCGTCGCCCTCGCGACGATGGCCGTCAAGGCGCTGCTTTCGCGGCGGGCGAGAGAGGAGGCCCCGTGAGCATCGAGGTCCGCTCCGTCACGAAGTCGTTCGGGAGCTTCCTCGCCCTCGACGACGTCTCCCTCCGCGTCGGCGAGGGGGAGCTCGTGGCCCTGCTGGGCCCGTCCGGCTCCGGCAAGACGAGCCTCCTCCGGATCATCGCGGGGCTCGAGGAGCCCGACTCCGGGACCGTCCTCTTCCAGGGAGAGGACGCGACGCGAAGGGACGCGCGGGAGCGGCGCGTCGGCTTCGTCTTCCAGCACTACGCCCTCTTCCGGCGGATGACGGTCTTCGAGAACGTCGCCTTCGGCCTGCGGGTCAAGCCGCGCGGCGCGCGTCCCTCCGACGCCGAGATCGGGCGGCGCGTCACCGAGCTCCTGAAGCTCGTCCAGCTCGACTGGCTCGGCGACCGGCTCCCCTCCGAGCTCTCCGGCGGCCAGCGCCAGCGCGTCGCGCTCGCGCGCGCCCTCGCCGTGGAGCCGAAGGTCCTCCTCCTCGACGAGCCGTTCGGCTCGCTCGACGCCCGGGTGCGGCAGGAGCTCCGGCGCTGGCTCCGGCGGCTCCACGACGAGATCCGCCTCACGAGCCTCTTCGTCACGCACGACCAGGAGGAGGCGCTCGAGGTCGCCGACCGCGTCGTCCTCCTCGACCACGGCCGGATCGTCCAGGACGGGACGCCCCGCGACCTCTTCGAGCGCCCCGCGGGGCCGTTCGTCCTCGACTTCCTCGGCTCGGTGAACATCTTCCACGGGCGCGTCCAGGAGGGCCGGGCGATACTCGGCCCGCTCTCCGTCGACTACCCCGAGCACCCGCACGCCGAGGCGCTCCCGGCCTCCGGCTACGCCCGCTCGTGGGAGATCGACCTCTCGCGCGACCTCGCCGGCGCGGGAGGGCTCGCGGCGACGCTGAAGCACGTCGCGGCGTCCGGCGCGGTCGTCCGACTCGACCTCGTCGCCGACGACGGCCAGCCGCTCAAGGTCGAGCTCTCGCGCGAGCGGTTCGAGGAGCTCGCCCCCGCCCCGGGGGAGAAGCTCCGCGTCGTCCCCCGGCGACTCAGGGTGTACCTCTCGGGGCCGTCCCGCGCATAATTCCGGCGTGTCCGGCGAAGCCGCCTCGATCGAGCGCCCCCGCCCCCCTGCGGAGACGGCGGACGTCGCCGTCCCCGGGCGGGACGTCTCCGCCCCGTGGGACTGGGACGACCTCTACGCGCGCCTCGGCCGCGGGCTCCTCGCCCTCGGCCAGCGGCGCTTCGGGCTCTCCCGGGAGGACGCCGAGGAGGCGCTCCAGCGCGCGGCGACGTCCATCTTCCTCGCCGCGCCGTCCGTGAGGAGCCCGGAGGCCTACCTGACGACCGTCTTCCTCCGCGAGTGCCTCGGCACGTTCCGCAGGGGGAAGGAGCGCGGGCGCCGGGAGCTGCCGATGCCCGAGGGGCTCGAGAGGGCGGACGACTCCTGCGAGCGGATCGAGGTCGTCTGCGGCTTCCGGCGCGCCTTCGCGCTCCTGACGCCCTACTGCCGCGCCGTCATGCGCGCCTGCCTCCTGGAAGGGAAGAAGCACGCCGAGGCGGACGACGCCGCCGTCTCGGAATCGGCCGTCCACAAGCGCTACCGCAAGTGTCTGAGGACCCTCGCGAATGCCCTCGGCTGAGCGGCACCCCTCCGAGGTCGACCTCCTCGCGCTCGCGCTCGAGCCGGGCCTCCCGCGAGGCCCCCACGTCGCGAGATGCGCGGAGTGCCGACGGAAGATCGACGGCCTCGCGGCGGGGCGCGAGCACCTCGCCGACCTCGCGTCGCTCGACGCCGCGGATGGCCCGCCCCCCGAGCCCCTCCCGGAGCTCCGCCGCCTCGGCCGATCGCTCGAGGAGGCCGAGGCGCTCGTCCGGGCGGCCGAGGCGGGCGCGGAGACGTTCGCCGAGGCCCTGGCGGAAGCCGCGTCCCGCGAAGGCTTTCCCGACGTCGCGCTCCACGCCGCGCAGCTCGCGGCGCGGCTTCCCCTGAGAAGCCCGCAGGGGGCCGTCGACGTCGCGATCGGACTCCGGAAGGCCCTCGCGGCCCACGATGACGCAGCGACCCGATCCGCGCGTCTCGCGGCCGGCGCCGCCCTCTCGCTCGAGAGCCAGGGCCTGCTCTACGTCGGCGACGCGGAGGACGCCGTCCGCGTCGCGCTCGAAGCGCTCGCCCGCCTCGAGGCGGAGGGTGCGCCTCTCCTCCTTCTCTCCCGCGCGCGCTACTTCGCTGGATCGGCGCTCTGGGGCGCCTCCCGGTACGGCGATGCCCGCCGGCTCCTCGATGCAGCGCGGGACGGATTCGCACAGGACGGACAGGACTCCTGGGTCGGGCGTGCCGAGGCGGCCCTCGGGCTCGTCCACTTCAGCGAAGCCCGTTTTCTCCCTGCTCTCCACGCGTTCGACGCGGCGCTCTCGAGGCTCGACCCCGCCGTCGACCCGGGGCCGGTGGTCTCCACCCAGCAGAACCGCGCCGGCCTCCTGATGAACCTCGGCCGCCTTGCCGACGCCCGCTCGGCCTTCGGCGCTGCGCTGGAGCTGGCTCTCCGAACCGGACTCAGGGCGAGCGCGACCACGATCCGTGTGAACCTCCTTAACCTCGGCCTCGACGAGAAGGCTTACGAAGAGGTCCGTTTCCGCGGAGAGAAGGTCGTCGCGCAGTGCGAGCGCGAGGGCCTGGCCGTGGACGCCTACTACGCACGGCTCGCCCTCGCGGAGGCTCAGGCGGCTCTCGGGAACTACGGGGCCGTCCGATCCCTCGTGGAGGCTCTCCGGGGGGATGCCCCTCCCGAGGTACGGGACGACCCCGATGCGTCCGCCCTCCTCGCCCGCCTGGATGCCGGCGACCACGAGGTCGAGTTCCGGCTGCGACGCCTGCGGTACTACCTCGCCGGTCGGGACGCCTTCGAGGAGGCTCGCAGGGCCTAGACTCCCGCCCGCGCTCAGTTGATCGGCGACTTCCGCACGGCGTCCCCTCCTTCCGCGGTCGTGGCGTCCGTCGTCCCGTCGGGCGACGTGACGGTCGTCGTGGCGCCCGTCGTGGTTCCGTCCTCCACCGGCGGCGCGCC
>JBDIBE010000192.1:0-6426 GCA_039812785.1 Thermoanaerobaculia bacterium
AAGATCACCGACGCGGCGATCGTCGCGGCGGCCGTCCTCTCGAACCGCTACATCGCCGACCGCTTCCTCCCCGACAAGGCGATCGACCTCATCGACGAGGCCGCCTCGCGGCTGAAGATGGAGATCGACTCGCTCCCGACCGGGATCGACGAGGTGGAGCGGAAGGTCCTCCAGGCCGAGATCGAGAAGAAGGCGCTCGAGAAGGACGACTCGAGGAGCGCGCGCGACCGGCTCGAGGCGCTCGACAAGGCCCTCGCCGAGCTGCGCGAGCGGTCGCTGTCGATGAAGGCGGTCTGGAAGAACGAGAAGGACGCGATCGAGCGGATCCGCGACCTCAAGAAGAAGATCGAGGACGCCCGCGCCGACGCGGAGAGGGCCGAGCGGCAGGGGGACCTGAGCCGCGCGGCCGAGCTCCGCTACGGGGTGCTCAACCAGCTCGACCGCGACCTCGCCGCCGCAACGGCGAAGCTCGAGGACCTCCAGAAGGACGGCGGCTTCCTGCGCGAGAAGGTCGAGGAGGAGGACGTCGCCGCCGTCGTCTCGCGCTGGACCGGGATCCCGGTCTCGAAGATGGTCGAGGGGGAGACGCAGAAGCTCCTCGCGATGGAGGAGCGGCTGAGGCTTCGCGTCGTCGGGCAGGACGAGGCCGTCTCTGCCGTCTCGGCCGCCGTCCGCCGCGCCCGCGCCGGGATGAACGACCCGAAGAGGCCGATCGGCTCCTTCCTCTTCCTCGGCCCGACGGGCGTCGGGAAGACCGAGCTCGCCCGCGCCCTCGCCGAGTTCCTCTTCGACGACGAGGCCGCGATGGTCCGGCTCGACATGTCGGAGTACCAGGAGAAGCACACGGTCTCCCGGATGATCGGCGCCCCTCCCGGCTACATCGGGCACGACGAGGGGGGCCAGCTGACCGAGGCCGTGCGGCGGCGGCCGTACTCGGTCGTCCTCTTCGACGAGATCGAGAAGGCGCACCCCGACGTCTGGTCGACGCTCCTGCAGGTGCTCGACGACGGCCGGCTCACCGACGGCAAGGGGCGCGCCGTCGACTTCCGGAACGTCGTCGTCGTCATGACCTCCAACGTCGGCTCGCAGCTCATCCAGGAGCTGCAGGGGGTGGACGAGGAGGAGATGCGGAAGGGCGTGGAGGCCGAGCTGAGGCACCGCTTCCGCCCCGAGTTCCTGAACCGGATCGACGACGTCATCGTCTTCCGCCGCCTGACGCTCGAGGAGATCGGGAAGATCGTCGACATCCAGCTCCGCCGCGTCGCCGCCCTCGTCGCGCCGCGCGGCGTGAAGCTCGCGTGGACCGACGCGGCGCGGCGGCGGCTCGCCGAGCGCGCCTTCGACCCGGTCTACGGCGCGCGGCCGCTGAAGCGGAACATCCAGAAGCTCGTCCAGGACCCGCTCGCGCTCCGCCTCCTCGAGGGGGCGGTGCCCGCGGGCTCGACCGTGACCCTCGACGCCGACCCCTCGGGCGAGGGCGTCGCCTTCACCGCCGAGACCGCCGTCGCAGCCCCCGGGGCGTGACGGACGTACGCAAGGAGGACCCCATGGCCGCCGTTCGCCGCTACGACCCCTTCCGCGAGCTCGCGACCCTGCAGGAACGGATGAACCGGATCTTCGACGACACGATGTCGGGCTCCTCGCGCCGCGAGGACGAGCCGCTCGCCGCGACCTGGACGCCCCCGGTCGACGTCCTCGAGAAGAAGGACAGGCTCGTCCTGACGGCCGAGCTCCCCGGCTTCACCGAGGAGCAGATCCAGCTCCGCTTCGACGACGGCGTCCTGACGCTCGAGGGGGAGCGGCGCTTCGAGAAGGAGGCCGACGAGGCCCGCTACCACTGCGTGGAGCGGAGCTACGGCCGCTTCTCGCGCGCGTTCCGCCTCCCGGCGAACGTCGACGAGGAGAGGATCTCCGCGTCGTTCGTGAACGGCCTCCTGATCGTCGAGCTGCCGAAGCGCGAGGAGGCCCGGCCGAAGAGCATCCGGATCCGCACGGGCGGCGGCGCCCCGATCGACGTGAAGTGAGTGCGCCGCGGGGCCGGCCCGGGGCCGGCCCCGCGGCCCCGCTTCAGGGCGCGGTCGGGAGGGGCTCGTCCTCCTTGAAGAGGTCCGTCGAGATGTACCGCTCCGAGGTCGACGGCACGACGAAGACGATGAGCTTCCCGGCGCTCTCCGGGCGCCTGGCGACCTCGAGCGCCGCGTACGCCGCGGCCCCCGAGGAGATCCCGGCGAGGATCCCCTCCTCCTTGGCGAGGCGCCGCGCGTACTCGAACGACTGGTCGTTCGAGACCTGCACCACCTCGTCGATGAAGGGGGTCTCGAGGTTCTTCGGGATGAAGCCGGCGCCGAGCCCCTGGATCTTGTGGGGCCCGGGCGCGCCGCCCGAGATCACGGGAGAGTGGACCGGCTCGACCGCGACGATTCGCAGCTCCGGCTTCCTCGGCTTCCAGTACCGGCCGACGCCCGTGAGCGTCCCGCCCGTGCCGACGCCCGCGACGAAGACGTCGAGCTTCCCTTCCGTGTCGTTCCAGAGCTCGACGGCCGTCGTCGCCTCGTGGATCGCGGGGTTCGCGGGGTTCTCGAACTGCTGCGGCATGACGCCGTCCGGTCCGAGGCCGGCGAGGACCTCCGCCGCCCTGGCGATCGCCCCCTTCATGCCGAGGGGAGCGGGCGTCAGGACGACCTCCGCGCCGAGAAGGCGGAGGACCTTTCGCCGCTCGAGGGAGACGGACTCCGGCATCGTGACGACGAGGCGGTACCCCTTCGCCGCGGCGGCGAACGCGAGGCCGATGCCCGTGTTGCCGGAGGTCGGCTCGACGAGGACCGTCTTGCCGGGCGTCGCCTTCCCCTCGCGCTCGAGCGCCTCGATCATCGCGACGCCGATCCGGTCCTTCACCGAGTTGGCCGGGTTGAAGTACTCGAGCTTCGCCGCGACGGTCGCGCCCGGGGCCGCGTCCTTCGCCATCCGGTTGAGGCGGACGAGGGGAGTGTTTCCGATGAGCTTCGTGACGTCGGACGCGATCCGCATGGCGGCCTCCTTGGTTCCGGGGCTTCCCGGGTCAGATCTCCCAGTCGAGGGCTTCCCGCTCGGCCGCGAGGCGCGAGACGAGCTGGCCCACCGTGGTCCGTTCCCAGACGGCGAGGCGGGCCCCGGCCGCCTCGGCCTCGATCGCCTCGACGAGGCGCGCGACGCCGCGCGCGGCGCCCGGCGCGGGTCGCGGGGCGGGAGCAGCGAAGGGGGCGAGGACGGACGCGAGCGGAGCCTCGAGGAGCCCCGCACCCGCGCGGTAGCCTCCCGACCGCCCGCGAACGGCGACGAGGAGCCCCGCGCGGACGAACGGGACGAGGAGCTGGTGGACCGATTCTCGCGAGAGGCCGAGCTGCTGCGCCAGATCGGCAGCGCTTCGCTCGTTCCCGGGGTCGGTCCCGATCTCCACCATCGCCTCGATCGCCTTTCTCTGCCTCTGGTTAAGAATGTTGAAATCTCCGTTCTGCTTTACTAACATTAGTTTGAGGGATTTTTCGCCGATGTCAAGACGCTTTCTCACGACCGCCGCCGCACTCCTCCTCGCCGTCCCGCCCGCCGCGGCCCAGCGGGTCGAGCCGACCGGCCCGCGCGGCGAGGCCGACCTTCGGCGCAGCCCCGTCGTCCGGGCCGTCGAGCAGATCGGCCCCTCCGTCGTGAACATCTCGGCCGAGCGCGTCGTGAGGCGCCGGACGAGCCAGCTCGAGCAGCTCTGGGGCGCCCCGCGCGAGAGCGGGCGCCGCTCCGAGTCGCTCGGCTCCGGCGTCATCCTCGACGCCTCGGGGATCGTCGTGACGAACGACCACGTCGTCTCCGGCGCGTCGAAGATCTACGTGACGACGTCCGACGGCCGCGAGCTCGAGGCCGAGCTCCTCGGCGCCGACACCGACAACGACCTCGCCGTCCTGAAGGTCGACGGGAAGGGGCTGAAGCCGGTGCGCGTCGGGACGACGGCCGACCTGATGATCGGCGAGACGACGATCGCCGTCGGGAACCCGTTCGGCCTCTCGAACAGCGTCACGACGGGGATCGTCTCGGCGCTCCAGCGGACGGTGCAGGGCGAGCAGCGGACCTACACCGACTTCATCCAGACGGACGCCGCCATCAACCCGGGGAACTCGGGCGGCGCGCTCTGCAACGTCCTCGGCGAGCTGATCGGGATCAACACCGCGATCGTCGGCGGCGCGAACACGATCGGCTTCGCGATCCCGGTCGAGCGCGTCCGCCGGATCGTCGACGACCTCCTCCGCTTCGGCGAGGTCAAGCAGGTCTGGATCGGCGTCCGCGGGACGACCGTGACGTCCGACCGCGACCGCCCGAGCGCCCGCGGCATCGGGATGCGGATCCGCTCCGTCTACCCCGCCTCCCCGGCGGAAGGGGCCGGCATCGAGCCGGGCGACGTCGTCGTCTCCGCCAACGGCCGTCCCGTCGAGTCGCGCGAGGACTTCGACACGATCCTCGCCTCCGTCGCCCCCGGCGGCGGCGTGAAGCTCGAGGTGAAGCGGGCCGGGAAGGTGAGGAGCGTCGCGCTCTCGGCCGCCCGCGCACCCGAGGACCTCGGCCTCGAGGTGCTCCGGCGCGAGCTCGGGATCTCGGTGGCCCGGGTGCGCGACGGCCTCTTCGTGACGTCGGTCGCGCGCGAGTCCCCGGCGGACCGCAAGGGGCTCGAGCGGGGCGACGCCCTCGTCGCCGTGAACGGGAAGCGCGTCGCGACGCTCGAGGACGTCGCGCGCGCCGTCGAGCGCGGCTACGGGCGCTCGGGCATCGTCCTCGTCGTGGGGCGCGGGGGCTGGGCCTACAACGTCACGTTCGCCCTGGACTGAGACGGATCGGGGAGGCTCGCCGCGAGCCTCCCCGCGGCGCCTGACGGCGCCTCCCCTCGCAGGGGCGGCGGGGAGCGGATCGGGGAGGCTCGAGGAGCCTCCCCGCGCCCGCTACCTGCGGATCCGGAGCTCGGAGACGACGATCCCGAGGAGGACGAGCCCTCCTCCCCACCACTCGCGCGCCGCGAGCCGCTCGCCGAGCGTCAGCGCCGCGAAGATCGCCGTGAAGACCGGCTCGAGCGCGAAGATGACGGCCGCGTGGACGGCCGGCATCCGCGCCTGCGCCCAGGTCTGCACGAGCGAGGTGACGACGGAGGCGAGGAGCCCCATCCAGAGGACGGCGAGGACGAGCTGCGTCGTCGCGACGAGGGGGCGCGCCTCGGCCGCGAAGAAGGCCTCCGGGCGGCCGAGGAAGGGAGTCAGGAGGAGGCGCCCGGCGAGGACGCCGAGGAAGGCGAAGACGATCTGCCCCGCCGAGTAGACCCTCACGTCGTGCTTCGGCGAGGCGACGCCGAGCTCCACGATGATGACGGCGTAGACGAGCGCCGTGAAGAAGACGAGGAGGTCGCCCGGGTCGAGGCCCGTCGCCCCCGTCGGCCACGAGATGAGGCCGAAGCCCCCCGCGGCGAGGAGGAGGCCGGCGAGGTTCGCGCCGGACGGGACCTGCCGGTGGAGGATCCACGCGGCGACCGGCGTCAGCGGGACCGAGAGGCCCGTGATGAAGGCGGCCTTGGAGGCCGTCGTGAAGAGCTGCCCGACGAGCTGGCAGCCGATTCCGACGGCGAGGAGGAGGCCGATCACGGCGCTGTCCTTCACGACGCCCGGCGTGAACGGCCGGCCGCGCGCGAGGAAGACGAGGACGGCCGCCGCCAGGCCGTAGCGGAGCGCGAGGAAGAGGAGCGGGGGGGTCTCCTTGAGGACGAGCTCGTTGACGACGAAGGTCGAGCCCCAGATGGAGGTGACGGCAACGAGGGCGAGGTCGGCGAGGAGCGCCTCGCGGCGCGGGACGTCCGGCGAGCTCACGGCCGGCGGATGATACGGGGGCGGGAGACCCCGGCAGTTATCATGCGCGACCGATGACTCCGGCCCCGCGCGTCCGCTTCGCCCCCTCCCCGACCGGCTCCCTCCACGTCGGAGGGGCCCGCACCGCCCTCTACAACTGGCTCTTCGCCCGCCGCCACGGCGGGACGTTCATCCTCCGGATCGAGGACACCGACGTCGACCGGAACCGCCCCGAGCTCGTCGACCAGATCCTCGAGGCGATGACGTGGCTCGGGATGACCTGGGACGAGGGGCCGTACCGCCAGAGCGAGCGCTACGACCTCTACCGGCAGGCGGCCGAACGGCTCCTCTCCGAGGGGAAGGCCTACCGCGCCTTCGAGACCCCCGAGGAGCTCGAGGCGGCCCGCAAGGCGGCCGAGGCGCAGGGGGAGACGTTCCGCTACTCGGGCGCGGGGCGCGAGATCCCGAGGGACGAGTCGGACCGGCGCGCCGCCGCGGGCGAGCCCCACGTCATCCGCCTGAAGATGCCCGACGAGCCGATCGTCGTCGACGACGTCGTCCAGGGGCGCGCCGAGTT
>JBDIBE010000193.1:0-6409 GCA_039812785.1 Thermoanaerobaculia bacterium
GCGTTCCCCAGTCGATCCGGGTCGCCTCCTCCCAGCTCAGCGCGAAGCGGCCGTTCCCCGACGGGAGGACGAAGAGGAGCGAGGCGCCGAGGACGGCGACGACCCCCTCGGGGAGGGCCTTCCCGAGGGCGGCGGGAAGGGGATGCTCCGCGCCGAGGACGAGCGAGAGGATCCCCGGCGCGACCCAGCAGAGGACCGTGAGGGCGAAGGCCGCCGTGACGCCTCGCTCCCCCGTCCCCATCGGCGCGCGCGCCTCCGCCGCAGCGCGCTCCGGCCGCCTCCACTCCTCGCCGCCGACCCGGCCGCCCACGACGAGGACGACGGCACCCAGCATCGCGATCGTCACCGGGAGGGCGAGGAGCGACCACGGGACGAAGCCGACGCGGATTCCCGCGAGCGCGCCGAGCTGCGCGATGGCGACGAGGTTCGGGGGGGAGCCGACGGGGGTGCCGATCCCGCCGATCGACGCGCCGTAGGCGCAGGCGAGGAGGAGCGCCCGCTCGAGCCGCGGCCGGCGCAGCGCGTCGGCCTCGCGCGCGCCGAGGACGCCGAGGGCGATCGGGTAGAGCATCGCCGTCGTCGCGGAGTTCGAGAGCCACATCGAGAGGGCCGCGGTGAGGACGGCGAACGTGACGACGAGGCGCCGCGGCGAGGCGCTCGCCGCCGGGATCGCGAGGACGGCGCCCGCGAGCCTCCGGTCGAGGCCGTGGACCGACATCGCCCGCGCGAAGAGGAACGAGCCGAGGAAGAGGAAGATGATCGGGTCGCCGAACGGGGCGAAGGCCTCGCGCGCGGGGACGACGCCGAGGACGACGGCGAGCGCGGGGCCGAGGACGGCGGTCGCGGGGAGCGGGACGGCCTCGGTGATCCACCACGCGATCACCCAGGCGACGACGGCGAGGAGCCGCGCCGCCGGGGCGGGAAGGGCCGAGGGCGGGAAGAGGAGGAGCACGACGAAGAGGGCCGGCCCGAGGACGAGCCCGCCGCGCCGCCGAATCCTCTCGAAGCGCTCCTCGGCCGCGCTGAGGCGACCCTCCTCCGGGGCCGGAACGGACGAGAGGGCTTCCCTCACTCTCGAGGCAAGTGTAGTCCCTTCATGGGGTTCCGGGCCAGCCGGGGGAGGGCGCCCCGGGGCGGGCGATGCGCTTCATTAGAAAATCAAGACCTGACCCCTATAATGGGGCGTGCCGCGGTACGCCGCTTTCCTCCGTGCCGTGAACGTCGGCGGGCACGTCGTGAAGATGGACCGGCTCCGGCAGCTCTTCGAGGACACCGGCTTCACGGGCGTCTCGACCCACCTCGCGAGCGGCAACGTCCTCCTCACCGCGGGGCGCGGGCGCGCCTCGCGCCTCGAGGAGAAGATCGAGAAGGCGCTCGAGGCCGCGCTCGGGTGGGACGTGGCGGCGTTCCTCCGGACGCCGGCCGAGATCGCGGCCGTCGCCGCGCACCAGCCCTTTTCCGCCGAGGCCGTCGGCGAGGCGCACGGCGTCTACGTCGGCTTCCTCAGGGAGCCGCTCGCCCCGCCTCAGCTCGAGCTCGTGAGCGGCTTCCGGACGCCGACCGACGAGCTCGCCGCCGCGGGACGCGAGGTCTTCTGGCTCTCGCGCGTGAGGGTCACCGAGGCCTCCTTCTCCGCCGCGCAGCTCGAGAGAGCGCTCGGCGTGAGGACGACCTTCCGGAACGTGAACACCGTGAAGGCGGTCGCCGCGAAGCTCGCGGGCTGAGCGCGGCCCCGCGGGGGCGGGGCGTCACGGTGGTGAGGCCGGTCACACGCGCGGCGCGCGCGATCCGGGGACGATTCGGCCAACCCACGAACCGAAGGAGCACCGCATGAAGCCCGTGAAGGCCCTCGCGGCCGCCGTTCTCGGCCTCGCCGCCCTCGCGCCCCTGCGAAACGTCCTCGCCGAGACGCCGGACTCCACCCGCTGGATCGTGACCACGGCCCGCGGGCATGGCGCCCGGGGCGAGCAGTACTTCTCGACGGTGCGTGTCCACAACCCGAACGCCGTCGACGCGACGGCCTCCTGGTCGTTCCTCCCGCAGAGCCCGCTCGACGCCTCGGGCCGGGCGCTCGGCGACAACTCGAACGCTCCCTCGGCGGAGGTCACGATCCCGGCGGGCGGGTCCGTCGAGCTGGCGTCGTTCTGGCCGGAGCCGGGGGCAAACCTCGCGGGCGCCGTCCGTGTGACGTCGACCACGACGGACTCCGGCGGACGGCCCCTCCCGCTGACCGCTCGCTCCGTGACGCGCGCCTTCCGGCCCAGCCCGGCGGGCGTGGTCCTCGGCCCGCTCATCGAGGGCGTTTCGGCCGCCTCGCTCATCGGGGCGGGCGAGACGGGCCGCATCCCGGACCTTCAGGCCGGGCAGTCCGACGACAACACCTTCCGGAGCAACGTCTTCCTCCTCTCGACGAACGCCTCGGAGGAGACCGAGCTGACGCTGACCCTCCTCGACGGCGACGGCGCGTCGCGCGGGGAGAAGACGACCACGCTCGGGCGCCTCGCGCAGACGCAGCTGAACGACGTGGCCCGCGCCTTCGGGTACGTCCCCTGCCTGCACGGCTGCCCGTCCGGCTCGCTCTACCCGGAGCCGATCGAGGTCCTCGTCCGGGTCGTACGCGGAGGGCCGGTCGTCGCGGCCGGCGTCCTCATCGAGAACGAGAGCGGGTCGAACCTCTTCGTGCCGTCCGTGAAGACGACGACACCCTGACGCTCCCGGAGCGGCGCCCGCCCGCGCGGGCGCCGTCGTGCTCCGACTGGCCTATTCTCCGAACGCCGCAGTGCGGAAGGGAAGGCAGGCCATGAAGAAGGCGCCCCGGTACCCCGGCATCCGGATCACGACGAACGGCAACCAGCTCGTTTCCTACCACACCGAGGCGCGGATCACCGACGGCGGGGTCTTCTACCCGATCACGCCGTCGACGGAGATGGGCGAGAACTACCAGCTCTCGTACGCCGAGGGGAACCTGAACGTCTTCGGCGGGGCGAAGCTCGCCTGCGAGACCGAGGGGGAGCACTCGGCGCAGGGGGGCGCGATCGCCTTCTCGGTCTGCGGCAAGCGGACGGTCAACTTCACCTCGGGGCAGGGGATCGTCTACGGCGCCGAGCAGTACTACCACGCGCCCGGGAAGTTCTCGACGATGGTCCTCGAGGTCTCGGCGCGCGCCCTGACGAAGCACGCTCTGAACGTCCACTGCGGCCACGACGACGTCTACGCCGTCATGGACACGGGCTGGATCATGCTCTTCGGGAAGGACTCGCAGCAGGCGGCCGACCAGGCGCTCGTCATCCGGAAGGTCGCCGAGCTGTCGCTGACGCCCGGCATCAACATCCAGGACGGCTTCCTCACCTCGCACCTCGAGCGGACGTTCTACCGCCACGAGGCGGGGCTGATGCGCGAGTTCCTCGGGGCGCCCGACGACCTGATCGACTGCCCCACCGGGGCGCAGCGGACGCTCTTCGGCCCGAGGCGGCGGCGCGTGCCGCGGATGATCGACCTTCAGAACCCGCTCCTCCTCGGCCCCGTCCAGAACCAGGAGCACTACATGAACGGGGTGGTCGCCCACCGCTCCGAGTTCTGCGAGCCGATCCTCCCGATGCTCGAGGCGGCCTACGCGGAGTTCGGGGAGCTGACCGGGCGGCACTACGGCCTGCTTTCGAAGTACCGCTGCGACGACGCCGAAACGGTCTTCGTCTCGCTCGGCTCGGCCGCCGAGAACGTGGAGGCCGCCGTCGACCACCTGCGCGAGAAGGGGGAGAAGGCCGGCTCGGTCCACGTGAACGTCCTCCGCCCCGCCCCCGAGGCGGCCTACGTCGCGGCCTTCGCCGGGAAGCGGAACGTGATCGTCCTCGAGCGGACGGACCAGCCGCTCGCGGGCGACAACCCGCTCGCGCGCGACATCCGGACGGCGTTCACGAAAGCCGTGCAGGCGGGGACGGTCTCCGCCTCGGACGTTCCGCGCTTCTTCTCCGGGATCTACGGCCTCGGCTCGCGCGACTTCCGCCCCGAAGGGATCCTCGGCGCCTACGGCTTCGCGACCGGGACGCTCGCCCGCAAGGACGGGAAGACCGCCGCCGACGGGACGACGCTCTTCGTCGTCGGCGTCGACCACCCGTACGAGGTGAAGGCCGCCGAGCGGCCGTCGCTCCTCCCCCACGGCGCCATCGCCGTCCGCCTCCACTCGATCGGCGGCTGGGGAATGATCACGACCGGCAAGAACCTCGGCGAGATCATCGGCGAGCTCGGCGAGCACGTCGCCGAGCGCGACGGCGCGACGGACGAGGCGGGGCGGCCGAAGGAGGTCGTCCACGTCTCCGCGAACCCGAAATACGGGTCGGAGAAGAAGGGCGCCCCGACGGAGTACTTCCTCGTCGTCGCCCCGGAGCGGATCCGGGTCAACTGCGACCTCCGCCACGTGAACGTCGTCCTCTGCTGCGACCCGAAGGCCTTCACCCACACGAACCCGCTCGACGGGATGGCCGAGGGGGGCGCCTTCGTCTGGGAGTCGGACGAGAGCCCCGAGGCGGCCTGGACGCGGATCCCGAAGCGGCTCCGGAAGGAGATCCTCGAGAAGAAGATCCGCATCTACACGCTCCCCGGCTTCGAGATCGCGCGGAACGCGACGGACCGGCCGGACCTGCAGCTCCGGATGCAGGGGAACGCCTTCCTCGGCGCGTTCTTCGCGGTCTCGCCGTTCCTCACGGAGTTCCGGATCGACCGCGACCACTTCGACGAGCAGGTCGAGAAGCAGTACCGGAAGAAGTTCGGGCGGTTCGGCGACGCCGTCGTCGCCTCGAACATGGAGGTCATGATCCAGGGCTTCTCGCGGGTCCGCGAGATCGTCTACGGCGACGTGGACGCCCCCGACCGCTCGAGCATGCGCGGCGTCTCGCTCGCGCCGCTCGCCGGGTGCGAGACGCACTGCCTCTCGATCCCGAGGCCGGAGGCGCAGGAAGAGCGCGCGCCCGTCTTCCGCCGCGCGACGTTCGACCGGGAGTTCCGCGCCGGGCTCGGCTACCACCAGCCCGCCTCGACGCTCGCGGCCGCCGGTGTCGCCGCCGCGGCCACGGGCGACGCGGCGACGAAGTACGTCGCGCGCCGGATGACCCCGGTCTTCGTCGCCGAGAACTGCACGCAGTGCATGGAGTGCATCTCCTCCTGCCCCGACACGGCGCTCCCGAACACGGCGCAGGACCTGATGACCGTCCTGACGACGGCCGTCCGCGGCTACGTCTCCGACCCGACGGACAGGGCCCGGCTCCTCTCCGTCCTCCCCGACGTCGAGGCCTCCGTGCGCGCCGGGATCGTCGAGGCGCAGAAGACGAAGGCGGGGACGCCCGTCCGCGACTTCGTGAGGGCCGCCGTCGAGCCGCTCCCGACCGTCTCGGAGAGGAGCAAGGACGAGCTCCTCGCGATCGTCGACACGCTCCCCCTCGCCTACAACAAGGTCAACGCCATCTTCGCGAACCTCGAGAAGAAGGCGCCGGGCGCCGGCGGCATCTTCTCGATCTTCGTCTCCGACCTCTGCAAGGGGTGCGGCGAGTGCGTCACCGAGTGCGGCGACCACGAGGCGCTGAAGATGGTGGACGAGACCGAGGCGCTCAACGCGAGGCACGCGACGGCGATGGGGTTCCTCAACCTCCTCGCCGACACGCCGAAGAAGTACCTCGGCCTCTACGACCCCGAGCGGCCGCAGTCGTCGCGCGAGGCGGCGCTCCGCAACCACCTCATGGTCCGCTCGAGCTACGACGCCCTCGTCTCGGGCGACGGCGCCTGCGCCGGCTGCGGCGAGAAGACCGTCCTCCACGCCGTCGCCTCGGTCACCGAGGCCTACATGCGGCCGATCTACCACGCCAAGGCGGAGCGCCTCGCGGCGAAGGCGAAGGCGCTCGCGGAGGGCGGCCTCGCGCGCCTCTCCGTCCTGAAGGAGAAGGACCCGGCCTCCCACGCCCTCTTCGTGAAGGCGGTCGCCCACCTCCTGATGGGGCTCGGCGGCGAGAACGACGCCGACACCGACGCCCGCCTCGCCGCGCACGGCCCGATCGGGGACGCCGAGGTCGTCGACGCCCTCCGTGCCGTCCTCGCGCAGGAAGCCTTCAACCACCGGGAGCTCCAGGCGATCGACGGCCGCCTCGCGAACGGGATGTCGGTCATGGCGATGGGGGCCCACACGGGGTGCAACACCGTCTTCGGCTCGACCCCGCCGAACAACCCGCACCCCTACCCCTGGATGAACTCCCTCTTCCAGGACGGCGCGACCGTCGCCTGGCTCTTCGGCGAGGCGTTCGTCCAGGATCACGCCCGACGCTCCGTCCTCCCCGAGCCGCTCGCCGACGCCCTCCTCGGGCGCGACGAGGGGGTGATCACCCCGCGCGAGTACTTCGACTGGGCCCACTTCACCGACGCGCAG
>JBDIBE010000194.1:0-6379 GCA_039812785.1 Thermoanaerobaculia bacterium
CCCCCGCGCCGCGGCGCCCTCCGCGGCGACGCCGCCCCGCAGGGCGGAGAAGGAGCCCGCCGCCGAGGAGGACACGGGCCCCCTCATCCGCTGGTTCGACCCGGCCTCGGTCCCGGGCCCCGGCCCGGACGACGCCGAGCAGATCCGCTCCGCCGTCAGCTTCCTCTCGCTCACCGAGGAGCTCTTCGCGGCCCAGGGCCGGGGCGAGATGGGGCTCCTCCTCCTCCGCTATGCGAGCGAGCTCTACTCGGACGGCGGCCTCGTGATGCGCGACAAGGAGACGTTCCGCCTCCTCGGCCAGTTCGGCCGCGGGATCGGCTCGGCCCTCTCGGAGGACGCGACCCCGTGGACGAACTGGGGGCCCGGGGAGAGCCCGCTCTTCGAGATGATCGTCAAGGACGGCCGCGCCTACACCGGCTTCGTCGAGCCGACCGCGCGGGGCGGACTCGTCCCGGTCACGACGAACTCGCCAGACGCGATCCCGGTGCTCGCCGTGCCGCTCCTCGTCCTGGGGAACGTCTCGCTCATCCTCGTCTGCCAGACGCCGTTCGAGAAGGAGTCGGAGGCGCGGGCGCTCCTCGTCCTCGCGCGCCAGGTCGCCGTGACCCTCGAGAACCTCACGCTGCGCGAGGTCGCGCGGCGGATGCTCGGCTAGGCCGGCGGCGCCCCCTCAGCCTTCGGGGCCCGAGAGGAAGTCGGCGACGACCTTCACGGTTGTCGCGGCCTGCCAGTCGGACTCGCGTGCGCGGAACGTCACGTCGGCCCGCCCGCCGCCGGGCTTGTCCGCGAGGAGCGTGAGCGTCGCCTTGAACCCGACGCGCTCCCGCCGCTGGCCGTCGAGGCAGCGCGCGTTCACGAGGACGTAGTGCGGCTCGTGGTCGCTGTTCGTGTAGTGGAAGGTCCAGACCGATGCCGCCTCGCCGCGGGATCCCGGCGGCGCCGGGGCCGGCTTCACCTCGAGCGCGGTGATCGAGGCGCTCCAGTCTCGCGCGGTGTAGAGGACGTCCGTGAGCTCGGCGCGCCCGCCCTTCGGGAGGCGGACCGTCTCGCTGGAGCGGCTCCAGACCGTGGCCGCGACGGGCGAGGCGAGGGCGAGGGCGACGGCGGCCGCGCCGAGCCTCGCGGGGAAGGGCGGTCGCGGTCGGCGGCGTGCGGCGCGTTCCACGGCCGGCGACTATAGCTCAGCGCCGGCCGTGGACTCTCACGACGACGACCGTCCGGTCGTCCTCGGGGTCGTCGCCGCCGGTGTGGGCGCGCCAGGCCGCGAGGATCGCCTCGAGGACGTCCCGGGCCCCCTTGCCCGCGGTCGTGGCGAGGACCGCCTCGAGGCGGTCGAATCCGAAGGCCTCCGAGCCGTCGGGAGGCATCGCCTCGATCACGCCGTCCGAGAGGAAGACCCAGCTCTCCCCGTCCACGAGGGGAACGGTGACGGTGAGGCGCTCGACGGGCCGCCCGGCGCCGAGGGGCCTCGCGGGGTTCTCGACCCAGGTGACGCGGCCGTCGGGAGCGACGCGGTACGGGTAGAGGTGCCCCGCGTTCGTGAACTCGGCCCGCCGCGCGGCGAGGTCGAAGCAGACGTGGGCGAGCGTGACGAAGGCGCGGCGCTCGGTCGTCCTCCGCACCTCGTCGTCGAGGTGGGCGAGGAGCGTCGGCGTGTCCGTCCCGCCGCGCGCGAGGGCCGAGAGGCTCGCGAGGGCCGAGGCCATCACGATCCCGGCGGGGAGGCCGTGCCCCGCCACGTCGGCGATGACGACCGTGAGGCGGGTCTCCCCCTCGCCGAGGAAGTGGTAGAAGTCGCCGCCGATCGCGGCGGCCGGGCGGAAGTCGGCCGCGAGCTCGACGCCGGGGAAGGAGTAGTCGGGCGAGGGGAGGAGCCGCCTCTGGAGGTCGCGCGCGAGCGCGAGCTCGCGGCCGATCGCCTCGGCCTCGGCCCGGGCGGCGAGGCTCGCCTCGAGGTGGCCCGCCATCTCGTTGAAGCCGTCGACGAGCCCGGCGAGCTGGTCATGGCCCTTCAGCGTCAGCCGGGCGCTGAAGTTCCCCTTCTCGATCTCGGCGAAGCCCTGGGAGAGCCGTCGGGCGGCGCGCGCGATCCGGAGGACGAGGACGCTCGCGACGACGAGCGCGAGGAGGTAGACGACGGCCGTCGCGAGGCCGAGCGCCTTGAGGACGGCGAGCGCGATGGAGCCGGCCCCCTCGCCGGAGGTCGAGAGCTTCGCCTCGCCGAAGAAGCTCCGGAACTCCGACCTCATCGACGTCCGGACGAGGAGCGCGGGCCCCTCGTCCTTGACGGGCGCGCCCGTCGCCGCCGAGAGGACCGGGAGGTCGAGCGGAAGGAACCAGACGACGTTCCCGGCGTCGCCGGGGCCCGGCTTCCGGGCGGTCCGCGCCCTGCGCTCCTCGCGGTTGACCGTCGAGACGTTGGTCTTCTTTCCCGGCGAGGTGATCGTCAGGCCCGCACGGGAGCCCTTCCCGCCCGAGCCCGCCTCCGCCGTCGCTTCCGTTCTCCCGAGGCCGAACCGGACGTTGAGGCCGGCCTCTGCGGAGAGCTCGTCCTCGAGGGCGGCGTCGGCGGACCGGTAGAGGAAGAGGGTCCCGGCCTTCGTCCGCCGTCCGGCGAGGAGGAATGCCTTCCCGTCCGCCATGACGAAGGCCCGCAGGCCCGACTCGGGGACCGCGAGATTCGAGAGCCCGGTGCCGAGGGGCCCGTCCCCCTCGGCCGGCGCCGACGGCGGGAGGAGCGCCCAGCCGTCGAAGGCGCCGCTCCCCGTCGCCGTCTCGGGGCGGCGCGAGGTCTGCCGGCCGCCGAACTCGGAGGCCTTCGCGTCGAGCGCGTCGAACCGGGCAAGGAGGCGGGTCTCGGCCCGCCGGGCCCCCGACTGGCCGGAGAGGATGAAGAGCGCCACGAGGATCAGCCCGGCCACGAGGCCGAGCGGGAGCACTCCGATGAGGAGGTAGGAGACGAAGAGGCGGCTCCCGACGCGCCAGAGAAGGCCGCGCAGGAGGTGGCGGAGGGCGCTGACGCCGAAGACGGGGATCGAGACGACGAGCGTGAGGACCCCGACGACCTTCACGAGCTCGAGGAACCCGTCCTCACCCCCGAGGCTCGCCAGGACGATCCCGGCGAGGAGAGCGAGGCCCGAGAGCTTGAACGTCCGCGTGAACCGCAAAGGCGCTCCCTTCCGGCGCGGGGCCGGGAAATGCGATCGGGCGAGATTACCTCCGCCCCGCCCCGGCGGAAGACGCTTCGCCCGGCCTAAGATGGCCGCGGCGTGACGCTCGCGCAGGCCTTCGCCCTCCTCGTCGCGGTCCTCGACGTCGTGGCGCTCGTCCACGCGGTGACGCGCCACCTCGGCGTCGCCTCGACCCTCGCCTGGATCTTCTTCATCCTGTTCCTTCCGGGGCTCGGCCCGCTCGCCTACTTCCTCCTCGCGAGCCCCCGGATCCGCACCGCCCGGAGGCGCCGCCGCCTCGCGGGGGAGGCGGTCCGCGCGGCGCTCCGGCGAAGCCTCGGGCGCGAGCCGCTCCCCGAGGAGATCGACCACTCGGCGCCCCTCGCCCGGTCGATCCTCTTCCTCGGGACGCGCCTGACCGGCCTGCCGGCGAGCGGCGGCAACCGGGTGGAGCTCCTCCTCGACAACGAGGCCGCGTTCGGCTCGAAGCGGGAGGCGGTGCGCGGCGCGGCCCGCTCGGTCTGGGCCGAGTACTACATCGTGGAGGACGACGCGACGGGGCGCGGCTTCCTCGCCGACCTCGCCGGGCGGGCGCGGGCCGGCTGCGACGTCCGCCTCCTCTACGACGCCGTCGGCTCGTCGGGCATCCCCGGGGAGGCGCTCTCCGAGCTGCGGGCGGCGGGCGGGAAGGCCGAGGCGTTCCTCCCGGTCAACCCGCTTCGGCGGCGCTGGTCGACCCACCTGCGCAACCACCGGAAGCTCCTCGTCGTCGACGAGCGGATCGGCTTCACCGGCGGGATGAACGTCGGCGACGAGTACGCCCGGGGCAAGGGAGGGAGCGGCGGGAGGAGCCGGCCGTGGCACGACGCCCACCTGCGCGTCGAAGGGCCGGCCGTCTTCCACCTCGCGACCGTCTTCGCCGAGGACTGGACCTTCGCCGCGGGGGAGCGGCTCGTCCCCTCGAGCGTCCCGATGCCGCACGCGGAGGGCTCCGTCGTCGCCGTCGTCCCGAGCGGCCCCGACCAGGACGCGAACGCGAACGCCCACACCTACTTCGCCGCCGTCTCCGGCGCCCTCGAGCGCTGCTGGCTGACGACCCCCTACTTCGTCCCCGACGAGCCGACGGTCCGCGCCCTCTGCAACGCGGCCTACCGGGGGATCGACGTGAGGGTCCTCGTCCCGGCGAAGAGCGACGTCCCCCTCGCGCAGGCGGCAGGGCGCTTCTTCTACGGCCCGCTCCTCCGCGCGGGCGTCCGGATCTTCGAGTACGAGCCCGCGGTGCTCCACGCCAAGACCGTCGTCGTCGACGGCGCCTGGTCGCTCGTCGGCTCGGCGAACCTCGACTTCCGCTCCTTCACGCTCAACTTCGAGCTCGGGGCCGTCGTCTTCGACAGCGCCTTCGCCGCACGCCTCGAGGAGCGCTTCGAGCGTGACCTCGCGGAGAGCCGCGAAGTCACGCTCCCCTCCGTCGAGCGGCGCGGCTTCGCCGACCGCGCCCGGCTCGGCCTCGCCCGCCTCCTCGCCCCGCTCCTCTGAGGAACCGCCCATGACGTCGAGACCCTTTCGAGCCGCTGCCGTCCTCGCCTTCCTCGCGCTCCCGCTCCGCGCGGCCGACGTGCCGATCCACGACGTCCAGGGCGCGGGCGCCGAGAGCCCGCGCGCGGGCCAGACGGTGACGACGACGGGAATCGTCACGGGGGTGAAGTCGAACGGCTTCTTCCTGCAGGCGCCCGACGCCGAGGCGGACGCGGACCCGGCCACCGCGGAAGGGGTCTTCGTCTTCACCTCGTCGACGCCTCCCTCCGCCGCCGTCGTCGGCAACCGCGTTCGCGTCACCGGCTCCGTCGTGGAGTACCGGCCTTCGGCCGACCCGACGAGCCCGCCCCTGACGGAGATCGGCAGCCCGTCCGTGTCGTTCCTCTCCTCGGGCAACGCGCTGCCGGCGCCCGTCGCGCTCGGCGCCGCCGATCTCTCCCCGGCATCGGCCCTCGACCGCCTCGAGCGATACGAGGGGATGCGCGTCCGCGTCGAGACGCTCGTCGTCGTCGCGCCGACGGACGGCACGGTCGACGAGGGGACCGCGACGGCCCGCTCGAACGGCCTCCTCTGGGGCGTCCTTCCGGGCGTCGCCCGCCCGTTCCGCGAGGCGGGCGCCGACCCGGGCGTGCCGCTCCCGGCCGGGAGCCCATGCTGCGTGCCGCGCAACGACGGGAACCCCGAGCGCCTCCGCGTCGACACGGACGGCCTCGTCGGCGCCCTGCCGCTCGACGTCGCGGCCGGAACGACCCTCTCGGGGCTCGTCGGCCCGCTCGACTTCGGCGCGCGCGCGTACACGCTCCTCCCCGAGAAGGCTCCCGTCCCGTCGGGCGGCGCCGGGGCGCGCGCCGTGCCCGCGCCGCAGCCGGGCGAGGCGACGATCGGCTTCCTGAACCTCGAGCGCTTCTTCGACGACACGCCCTCGGGCGTCGGGCCGACGCTGAACCCCGACGCGTGGGAGATGCGCCTGAAGAAGGCCTCCGCCGTCGTCCGGGCGTTCCTCGGCGCGCCGGACGTCCTCGCCGTCGCCGAGGTGGAGAGCCTGCCCGTCCTCACGGCCCTCGCGGCGCGCGTCGGGGCCGACGCCGTCGCCGCGGGCGAGGCCGACCCGGGCTACCGGGCGTACCTCGAGGAGGGGAACGACGCCTCCGGCATCGACGTCGGCTTCCTCGTCGCCGCGCGCGTCCGCGTCGGCTCCGTCGCGCAGGAGGGGAAGTCGGCGACCTACACGGACCCGGTGACGGGGAGCGCGGCGACGCTCAACGACCGCCCGCCGCTCGTCCTCTCGGCCCGGGGCGCCGCGCCCGACGGGACCGAGTGGCCCTTCACCGTCGTCGTCAACCACCTCCGCTCCCTCCTCGACGTCGAGGCCGACAGCTCCGCCGGCCGGAGGGCGCGCGCCAAGCGCCAGGCGCAGGCGGAGTACCTCGCGGGCGTCCTGTCGCGCCTTCAGGCCGCGGGGCCCGACGTCCCGATCCTCGCGGTCGGCGACTTCAACGCCTACGACGCGAGCGACGGCCTCGTCGACGTGATCGGCACCGCGCGCGGCGCGCCCGGCCCGGCGAACGAGGTCGCGGTCGAAAGGAGCGTCGACCTCCTCGACCCCGACTTCCTCGACCTCGGCGCGATCGACGGCTTCCTCGCGCCTTCCGAGCGCTACTCGTACACCTTCG